>JAGHBW010000116.1 GCA_021160765.1 Thermoplasmata archaeon | reverse complement strand
GGTTTAAAGATGACGTAAGGTCAACACTGGCTACCCCTGAAAGGGTGCCGGTGTACTGCCAATCCCTTACAGAATCGCTACCAAGATCTACAAATGGTGAAGTGGGATATACAAGAGACACCCTAACACACCTTACTACATTGTCCCTCCTAGAGTTGTATGCAACGTCAAGTACGGAGTTGTTGTCAAGGTCCACAAAGGCAACGTCCCAGGTATTTGCGGTGGAACTGTCAAGTGTGTGCCTCTCCCACGTGGCGAATGGTGATGCTACAATCTCATACCAGTATATTCCATATGCCCTGCCCCAGCTACCCCATGGATAATTTGCGGAAACTACAACATCAGGATACCCGTCATTCCCCACATCTCCCACCGAAAGCATCCACGGATAGGATATTCCTGTGCCTATGGTATATCTATTCCAGCTACTGGCAAACGCTGGATTTGAAGGGCAGTGGAACCACTTTACACTGTTTCTGTATGTGTCCGTAACCACAGCGTCAAGAAGACCGTCACCATCAATATCGTAAAGCTCCACATCTCTCGGGTAATATAGACCCCCGCTGATGGATTTTGAGGACCAGGAACCTGTAACACTTCCTGAGGGCTTTGGATTTATCGCCCATGCGATGCTTCCCGACCATCCCCCGTAGAGGTAAACCACATCCAAATCCCCATCCTTATCTATATCTCCCACATCAAGCCCCGTACAATAAGATGCCCCCTTTATTGTATATTTTACCCAGCTTCCCGTGGGATTCACGTTTCTGCACCAGAACACACCTCCAGAATAATAATCGTATATCGTGAAGAGAGTGTCCAGATCACCATCCGAGTCTACATCTGCCAGGAGTACGCGCTCAACATAGCTTGCGTCCGTTGTGACCACGTGTTTTGTGAAGGTTTTCATCGGGTCCCCCGGGTTTTCCAACCATATAACATCCCCTGCAGTCTGTAAAGCAACCACCACGTCCAGATCTCCATCATTATCTATATCTCCAACATCAAGATCATATGGTCCTGAGAGCCTCCCGGGGCTGATTACATGAAGAGGCCACGTTCCGGAGAAGGGCGTGCCATCGTTTTCAAACCAAACAACTATACCGGTTCCGAATACAGCTACAACGAGATCGCTGTCACCGTCGTCGTCCATATCAGCTGGTTTCATCCCCCGGAAATCCTTAAGGGCGCCCATTTCTACAAAAGCTCCAGACCATGCTGTCCCATCTCCACTTCCGCTGTTAATGTATATAACAACCTGCCCCTCACCAGAATCCAACAGTATCACATCACCATCGTTATCTCCATCCATGTCTGAGATTTCAATAAGGGAGGGGTTCCTAAGACCGGTGTCTATCGTCCGCATGGTCCACCCAGTACTGGTTGGGTTACCACCTGAATCAAACCACACTAGTCTTTTTGGGCTGTAATAATATACCAAGGCAACGTCGGGATAGGTGTCATTGTCTATGTCCCCCACCGCAAGCCTGGAAGGATAATATAGGCTACTATAGATGGTATAACTGCTCCAGCTTCCAGAGGAACCGGGGTTCTTTCTAAGTATAATGCTGCTTCTGTAATAGGTCTGAACATAAACGATGTCGCAATAACCATCCTTGTCAAAATCGGCGGTGTCAAATCGTATAGAGCTTGTAGTTCCCGAAAAGGCCAGATGTCTTGTCCAGTTCTGGTCCCTGTTAGAGGTGTTTGAATAAAAGGAGGCGTTGGCCGGGTTCTCAAACCAGTAGAAATTATATGGGTTTGATTGGTAAATAAGAACATCCATCCAGCCATCATTGTTGAAATCTCCCTTCCTGAGGCCGTATACGTAATGGCCACTGTCAGAAGAGGAAGATTTTCCAATAACCCATGAACTCCAGGCGGAGTTGTTGTAATCAAACATAACGATATATCGGGTGCTAGATGAGTAATAGTTAAGGACACCTATTATCTCATCACGTCCATCATCGTCAACATCTGCTGAAAGGAGATATTTAGCGGAGAAAGATGAATTTATCCTGCTTTGTGTAAATGATACCCCGGAAGCGGTGTTGTTAAGAACATATATCCCCGTTTTGCCACTATCTGGCGAGTAGAAGGCTATATCGTCATCACCGTCCCCGTCGTAGTCCCCTGTGGTGATGGCATTTATGCTGGAAAAACCGGATGTATCAGCACGTTTACTCCATCCGCTACCATTCTGTGTGTAGGAGTAGACAGCGGAGCCCAGAACCACTGCTGCATCAGTAAAATTGTCCCCGTCAAAGTCGGCGGTGGAGAGCAGAGAGGGGGCTGGTGAGGAGGAAGCACTATAACTTGTATGCCTGCTGGCTTCAGGGATAAACCTTCCAGTGAGGTTAAACTTTGCGGATATAACCTGGGCACCGTAAGGCAGGATTATGCTCCCAGGGGTGCCGACACCCCCGGGGGTGGTGACCCTCAAAGTCTTCACATCTTTGTCATCGGAGAAATGGGTTTGATGACCAAACTCCCCATACCCATTCCCAGAAAAGGCCCATTCGGGCCGCTGATCAAGGCCAAAGTCTATCTCAGGGTTCTTGAGCCATGGGCCTTTATCGGCGTTTACTGTGGAGACATTCAGCCTTGCGGAGGCGACAGAAACCCCCGGGTCTATTGTGAAATAAAGAGAGGCGTCCACCAAGGGGGATCTCTCTCCCTGAAGGGTAATCACCTTCTCCCGCACTCCACCGGAGAATGTATCCACATAGGTCCCTTCGCTGGGGAGGAGGGAAAGGAGAGGCATGAAAAAAAACAGAATTATAGCGGTAAGGATCTTCCTTTTCCACATTGATTTCACCTACCCTTCCTCTTTACACGCACTTTTATAAGTATTTACTGGAAGGCTTTACATTTGTGGCAAATCCCACATTCTGTAAAGGTGGTGGGCCCGCCCGGATTTTGACCTGGAAGAAACCTCTACCTCCCGAAAGATTCCCATCGGTTTCTTCCGGCCTTCGCACTTCCTTCGTCACCTCCTCCTCTACGGAATTGCTCAGGACCCAGGGGTTCAAATCCGGGTCGTCAATTTTCTCTTCTTTTACGTCAAGTAAAGGTGGGCCCGCCCGGATTTGAACCGGGGTTTGAGCGTCCCGAACGCCCAAGGATGGACCAAGCTACCCCACGGG
>JAGHBW010000166.1 GCA_021160765.1 Thermoplasmata archaeon | reverse complement strand
CCATAGGGCCCAATGCCAGTGGTGGGCTCGCTGTCGGGATTGGGCTCATCAATTCAGATAATGTGGATATAGAAGAGACCTCAATCAACGGGGTCACCGGTGGTGTTGGAGGAACAGGGGGGATCTCAATTGACGATTACGCCCCCGGCTATGGGATATGGGCGAATAGTTGCACGGAGGGGAGGATAGAGTTCTGTATGATCAAAAATTCCCTCTCCTATGGGGTCCTCCTGAAGGGAACGGAGAATTTTGAGATCTATCGCAACATCTTTCTTGAGAACAATCAGACTCACGATTCATACAACTCCTCTCTTATTCAGGCATATGACGACTCCTCCGGGAAGAACCGCTGGAACACATCAGAGCTTATCTTCCACCCTATTACGCTACCTGGAGCAGGCAATTTCTTTAAGGATTGGGCCCTGAACAACCGTTCCAACGACATGAACGGAGATGGCAGGGTGGATTGGCCCTATAAGATCGCTGGTGGGGACAACAAGGATTACTTCCCCCTAACTATAGAGCCTAAAGTCGGGTGGCCCTCAATCAACATAGACGAGCCCTTCAACGGTACCCACCTCCCAAAGAACATGGTTCGGGTGACGTGGCATATAAAGGGTAGAGTCCCAATAAGCGCTGTGCTGCTCTGCCTTGATGATGGCGGCTTTAGGAAACTCCGGCCTGATGCTACCAGTTATCTCCTAAAAAATGTGCCAGAGGGAATGCATGTACTCCAGATGGTTGCGGTGTCATCCAACGGATATTATGACACCGATGAGGTTACCTTCTTTGTTGACACCACCCCGCCCACTGTGGAGATCCTTCAGCCTCAGGGTCCCTACACCAATTCAACCCCGGTGATCCACTGGCATGCAGAGGACACGCAGGGGGTGGAGAGGATAATCCTCTCCTGGGACACACATTCAGTAGAACTGACCCCGGAGGTAACATCCTATCATGTGGAGCTTGAGGGAGAGGGGAGCCATACCATTGTGGTAACTGCCAGGGACTACGCAGGGCTTGAAGGACAGGACAACATAACAGTCATTGTGGACGAGGACACACCAACTGTTGAAATAATAAGCCCGGAGGAGGGGGAAACCCTGGAGAGTGGTGATGTTGAGGTCTCGTGGAGGGGGGAGGACTCAACCTCGGGAATATCTCACTACGCTGTGAAGATTGATGAGGAGGGATGGGTGGACGTGGGGGTCAATACCACCTACCACGTAACTGGTCTGGGTGGGGGTATGCACAATGTATGGGTGATGGCCTATGACCATCTGAACAACACAGCCACCGACAACGTGACATTCTATGTGAGCCTAGAGGTGGCAGAGGTGGTGATCACCTCACCGGAGGAAGGGGCCTACATCAACTTAACAACAGTTCTTATTAGGTGGAGTGGCACAGGAGTAGGGTATAGAATAAGCATTGACTCATCCCCCTTCATGGATCTCGGTAACCTCACGGAGTATGCTGCAAACCTCTCTGAGGGCGCCCACACCGCAGTGGTTGAGGCGTACGATTCCATGAATAGAACCTCAAGGGACCAGGTGAACTTCACAGTGGATGCGACACCCCCGGTGGTACATGTAGAAGCATTCTGGGGGGCGGTGAACCCCGGGGAGACTCTGACAATACATTTCTCTGCCTCCGATAACATAGGGCTCTCACACGTGGTGCTTGAAGTGAGATATCTTAACGGCACTGAGGCAATGTACAGATACAATGATAGTCTGGACAACCTCTCCTTCACCTTCCCAGCCTTCAATACAACCGGGATGCACATAATTCAGATATTCGCATGGGACCTGGCAGGAAATGTGAACTCAAGCCACAGGATGGGTATTAAGGTGACTTTGGACAAGGACTTTGATGGCATTCCGGATGAATGGGAGAGGGAGCATGGACTTGATCCAACCGACAAGAACGATGCGTCCTCTGACCCAGATGGAGATAACCTCACAAACCTTCAGGAATACCTGAACGGGACCGACCCGAAGAACCCGGACAGTGATGGTGATGGCTTCTCAGATGGGGAGGAGGTGTCTGAAGGAACAAACCCCAGTGACCCATCTTCCCACCCGGAGAGGGAGAAGGTGACGGGAAAGAAGGCGAAGAAGGACAATACACTCTATTATCTGCTAGGGCTTATTGCGGTGGTGGCCATTATAGCTGGGCTCCTCCTACTCAAAAAAGGAGGTGGTGTGGGGGAGGGGTATGAGGAATAAAGCAGGTACGCCATCCAGCACAATTACTGCCTCCGGTAACGATAAAAACCATTGAGAGAAGATATTCTCTCCTTTTTCTCAGCTACGAGGAGACTTTTAATTAGATGGGGCTCCCTTTCTTTTCCTCGCCTAGACAGTACAGATACCCCCCCTCAACAAACGACCCTGTTCCTGTGAGAATCTCATATCTCCCATCACCATCTATGTCATCAACAATCGGCTGGGCATAGACAAGGCTCTCCAACTGTACGGTCCATTTCAGGCGTGATGAGATGTCAGTTTGATCACAGTGCAAGGGGTATGGATATAATCCCGTATTTTGAAGATCGTAGTTGTACTTCCACTTTCCCATAGAACCCGCGTTGTCCTGGCTAATAAAGACATGTCCGGTGAACTTCATCTCTTCAACTTCAGTGACAGCAAACTCTTCAATACCGAGACCGGATAACACCAACAATATTAGGATACCAGTGCAACTGAAAACTCCTGCTTTTCCCCACATAAATGGTCCCGCAAGGATTGGTAATTTTATTCCTCAGCAGCCTCCCGGGGGCCCCCACCTCTTCTCTTCCTGATCAACAGGAACGCTACAGCTAGAGCAACAGCAGCCGCCCCCCCGGCAATTCCTATGAGTAAATAAGGCTTCTTCTGAGCTCTCTTAACTTTCTCCACGGTGATATTATATTGCGAGGTGGAGGCATCATTCCATGCCAGATCCTCTGCATAAAAGACAACGTGCATTGTTCCGGTGAAGTTTGATGGAATTGCTATCTTACAGGCATATTCTGAATCTGTTTTGTTCATCTCTATGTACAAATGTGTGCCATTTCCAAACCAGTACTCTGCCCACACCTCATCAATTCCAACGTTGTCACTGGCGTTCACTGTTAGTGTGAGCTCTTTTCCGGCAGTGACTTTAACGGGCACATCTACTGCTACAATATACGGCGGCTCAATATCTTCAACGTTAATCATCTCCTCATCTCTGCTCCTTGCCCAGTTTCCTGCGGTGTCGCATGCGTGGAAAATATAAGTAATCCACTCCATCGTGTTCTTCACGGTTATTGAAGCCACCCAGCTGTCCCCACCCACATGCTTCATGCTTATGTTGTAATGTTCACCATTATCTCCATACCAATACTCCACGTAAACGGCCCCCACCTCAATGTTATCTGTGACATTTATTGAAAATGTTACCTTGCCACCGGCGTAGGCGTTGTGTGTTGTCCCATCTGTTCGTAGAACCGGCTCAATGCTATCCAGAACAGTAATTTTTTTCCTACTGGTATGGGCCCAATTCCCTGAGGAATCCACTGCCGAGAATTCATAGAACGCTTCAAGATATTTTCTAGGAAGGTATATTGTTGCTGTCCAAGTGTTGTCGCTACCCACGAACATGGAGTCGTTGCTTGAGAATCCATCACCGTACCAGTATTTTACGAAAACCGCTTGAACTCCAATGTTGTCCTCCACCACAACAGAGAACGTGAAGGCGTCCCCTGTGGTCCCATTAGTAGGTGTGTTGTCCTCAATGAATCTCGGGCAATCGTTATCAAGTATTGTTATTATTTTTGGTGTGGTGTTGACCCAGTTACCTGAGATGTCACAGGCATGGAAAAGGTAATGGAGGGGGTCCAGGGAGTCGGATGGGACTGTAATATTATATTTCCATAACAACTCTTCCTTTACATACATCATAGAGGTATTGATGTGCGTCTCAGAGGTTCCATACCAATACTCCAACCAAAGGCCAGAAACCTTAATGTTGTCGGTTACATAAACCACAAAGGAGAGGTTCTCCCCTGTGGTGGCCGTGGTGGGTGTGCTGTCCATTCGGAATACTGGGGGGTCGTTGTCCACAATAGTCACACCTTTGGTATCAGTGCTATTCCAGTTTCCAGAAGTGTCACAGGCATGGAAAGAATAAAATAATGTTTCCGTTGTGTAATCTGGTATCGTTAGTTCACATATCCACCGCCCATCCGTTCTCTTCTCCATGGATAGGTTATGAATGATACGGTCCCCGTATTGATACTCCAACCATACAGAGGAGACCATAATGTTGTCATAGACATAGACGGAGAAGGTGAGGTTATCTCCCGTTGTAGCTGTATTGGATGTGTCATCAGTCCCAAAAAATGGGGGGATGATGTCCTGTATGGACACAACCTTCTGGGCGGTCTCATTCCAGTTATTAGAGGTGTCATTTGCGTGGAATATATAATGCAAAGGCCCCGTTTCATTTTCAGGTATTGGGATGGAATGTTCCCAAAGATCCACCACACCGGGGGACATACTGACGTTTTCGTGCGTTGAAGAGTCACCGAACCAGTACTCAACATAAACAGAGGAGACCTTTATGTTGTCCGTCACTACAACGGAAAAACTAAAGGCAACACCAGTAAACGCCTTTTTCAATGTTCCATCCACCTTGAAGGTGGGTCCATCGTTGTCCAGTACGCTAATATCCCTTTGTGTAGTGTTGTTCTGATTAAAGGAGTTGTCTAGGGCATAGAAGATATAATGCAAGGGTTCAAGTGATGTCTGAGGAACAGTAATGGTCAAATCCCAAATGCTTCCTCCTGTTTTTCCCATCTCCTGAACGGTATGAGTACCATTACCAAACCAATATTCAACAGAGACGTTGTATACCTGCACATTATCAATAACTTTTACAGAGAAGGTGTAGTCATCTCCCGTGGTTGCATATGGAGAAGACATGTCATTCACAAATATGGGTCCTGCAAGGTCTACTAGCAGGGAGGTTATCATCAAATCCATTTGACCGCCGTTGAAAATGACACTGTAGGCGCCAGACGTTACTGGATAATTGTTGGAGGT
>JAGHBW010000159.1 GCA_021160765.1 Thermoplasmata archaeon | reverse complement strand
GATGGGAGCCGACAGATAGGTTTTTCAGTAAAAAGGAGAGTGAGGTAATGTTTCACTCTCCTTTTTACTGAAAAACCTATCTGTCGGCTCCCATCTCCTCACCTTTTTCGCAGACCCAGACGACGACATTGAGGAAACGAATGAGACTGACAACACAGTGACTTTTCATATTAATGTAGTGGAGAGGGCCTTCCTCCTCATAACAAACCGCACCCCAGAGGTAGAAAGCATATTAATCAGAGAGGGAGAAAAGGTGGTGTTCTCTGTTAACGTTTCAACCAACGACCCTGTAAACGTTACGACAGAATGGTTTTTGTCCGGGAATAAAGTAGGTAATGGTCTAATGTACGTTTTCAGAACGGACTACAACTCCTCCTCCAACTCGCCCTACCGCATTTCATTCCGGGCATCACATCCGGAGTGCGGCAACATAACACTGAACTGGACGGTAACGGTACTAAACGTTAATCGGCCCCCCACCCTTCAAGTTAGCCCGAAGAATCAAACCCTCCACACAACCGTAGGGGAGAGGGTGGAGTTTAGCGCTGTTGCAGAGGACCCTGATGGAGATGCTGTTGAGATCAACTGGTATGTAAACAGCACCTTCTCAAGAAAAGGGGAGGTCTTCAATTTCACAGCTGATGCGGAGGGAATCTATAACATAACTGTAGAGGCATCTGACACAGAGGAGACTGTTTTCTTCACATGGACACTCTACGTATCCTCACCCCCTCCACCACCCAAGCCCGCTACAATTACAAACAGAACACCTAAAGAAAAAACCCTAGTACTCTACGAATCAGAGAGTATTGAGATGAGGGTTGGACTGCAGATGGGGGACTGGCACCTTCAGAACGTTAAATGGTATCTGGGCGAAAATGTTGTTGGGGAGGGTGTTTACAATTATACCTTCCAGTCTTCCTACATGGGGCTCGGCTCCTCTCAGTTCTCCCCCTACCACCTCTCATTCCAGGCCCTGTTTGATGAAGGTCTCCTGTGGGAAAACTGGACGATTATCGTATTGGATGTGAACAGGGATCCCACGATCCTCAACGTCTCAATAACAATCTCCAACATCAGCGGGAGGGAGGGGAGGATGGTCAACCTCTCCGCCAACGCTGTTGATCCCGATGGAGACGCTCTTAATTTCGTCTGGTACGTGGATGGGGAGGAGGCACTGAAGGGTAGAGAAGGAGGGGTGTATTTGCAACCAGGAAATCACACCATTTCTCTTAACGTCAGCGACGGTAAAGGTGGGAGGTGCATCTACGTCAGAGTGATAAGTGTACCCCCAGCCGAGGGCGAGGCAAATGGAGAGAGGGAGGTGCCACTTTTAAAGGAGAAACGGATAAGCCTTTACGTGCTCCTGATCATCGCCGTCATCGTTATTCTCTTTCTCTACCGCTCACTGGCCCTCTCCAAGCCCCCTAGGGAAGAGGACTATTTTGAATGATAAGCAGACCCTCTCCCTCTACGGAGTATCCAAGGAATTCAAGATGGTTGATAATGGTGGGGGTTGTAAAAGGAGATCTCACATTAACAGGCAGGCGGAAGACCGCGTAAACACCCCTCTCCTCCCCCACGCCCGCCTGAATTGAACGTGAAGTGGCTTCAATTTCACCTCCTGCGATGCATGCAGCCTCACGAATCTCAGCGAGGATGTCTGGGGGGGTGAGCATAGCGTTGTCGCTCCCCAGATGCCATTTAAGATCCAGTGCAATCGCCTTTACGACAGGAGGTCTCAGTTTAAAGAACCTGTTTGCTCTTGGGGTGAATACTGCGTCAATCCCCGCCACTTTGATCTTTTCTATTTCCTCCGTGCTGGAGTGTATAAGATGAACAACAGCCTTGGGGCGCAGTCTAAGAAGTCTTTCAACGTCCTCCCTCCCAGCCTCACCAAAGTGTATTATAACCCCTTTTCCCCTCCTTCTTGCGAACTCTGCTAGCCTCTCGCATATCCCCTCATCATCGTCCCTCAAAGCGGAGAGGCCAAAACCAGATGATATGTTAAGAAGGTTGTCCCATTCCCGCTCATCACCCCCCAAAGGTCTTGAGTAGATCTCAAAGTTCAGACAGCTCACCAGGGGAGTGCCCCGAAATATTGAGGTTACATCTTTTAGAGCGCCCCTTATAGCCTCAGTACCCTTCATCCCCTCTTCAGCGAAGAGCCAGCCTCCTAGGACCCCCCTCCTGATAGCCTCAAAGATAAAGGACCTGGCGGCACCCCTCAGGGTATCTCCATCGGCCGTTTTGAGAAACCTGGCTTTCAGCGATACCCCGGGGGCCACTGCCCTCTCCACACTTGGAGGAATCTTTTTTCCCATAAGGGGGAGGTCCAGAGGGTGAGCATGGTAGTTGTGGAAAGCAGGAAAAGCAATATATTGGGAAGAAAACTCTTCATCCACGGGTGAATGATTCAATCCAAGAGAATAGCGCTCAAAGCTTTTCCCGTTGAACAGAAACCCCCTAATAGACCTCTCCACTTTTTTGAATTTGAAGGGGGGGATAAACTCTGGCATGTCGGGGCGTCCTCCTGCCCCGGATCAATAAAGGGAGCCCTCCTCGTCGCTCATGGACGTCACAGCGAAGTCTATCTCATCCTGAAGTTCATTGACAAGAATCTTGAGGAGGGATTCAATATCCTCCGCGGAGTACTCCCTTAACCCCCCAAGTTCACTCTGAACAGTCGCAAAGAACTTGCCGTCCTCCTGGATGATCTCAATTCTGCAGATGGGCTCCTCCATGGCTGAAACCTCCGGGGTCTCTAAAAAGGTGCAGAGGATAATGATATAAAAGGATTTTTGAAAATAGGTTTTTAACTTTAAATAGAATAAAACAATGGCAGTAGGGAAACTGGGGTGAGGGGGCGGAAATGCTGGAAATGTCCAAGTTTGTTTCCAAAAAATATAATAC
>JAGHBW010000184.1 GCA_021160765.1 Thermoplasmata archaeon | reverse complement strand
GAGGCTCTAAAGCATGTGTGGGGAGAGTTGGGAGGGATTGGTGGTGGACGAGGGTTGGAGGATACGAAAAAGAAAAGATATTATACTTTTTATGAAGAAAAATTTAAAAAGGTTGTGTATTAAATATCAATAAAGCTCAAATCTGGAGAGGCGCCTCCCATGGCTGATAACAGAAAACTAGGCAAAGGTCTTGAAGCCCTCATTAATGAGAAGGTAAGGGGGGTAAAACTTACACCTGAGGTTAGGGATTACATTGACCTAGAGTTCAAATATTTTTCCAAGAAGAAAAAACTTCAAGAGATGGAGGAAAAACTGAAAAAGACGACGGAACTTATATTTCTGGCCTCAGTGAGGGGGAAGGAGGTTGATGAGAGCGAACTTAGGACACTTGAAAGGGAGATCAAGGCCGCTAAAGAGGAGCTTGAAGCGGTCCGGCAGGGGCTTTTGCTTATAAAAAGAAACCTGCACAGCTCTGGAATATTGGAGATCCTATCAAGGGATGAGAAATTGGTCATAGAAGATCTGGAGAAGACCCTCCCAGCCGCAGAAAGGGACACATCAATCCTTCTTAAGGAAGAGGAGATTCCTGTAGCAACGGAGAAGGACGGAGATGACGAGGTGCTTGAGGTCATGCTTGAGGGGATAAAGAGAAAAGATAAGATGGGGGTGGATGTGGATATTGGGGAGATGAAGGAGAAGATGGTTTTAGAGTTGGAAGACCTTATTAAACCTCAACTCCTGGAGGCGTTTGACAAGATAGAGAGTGCTCTTCAGAACTTAAAGGAAGGCGTTAGTGTTGAGGAGGAGAACGGGGAGCTTGAGTTAGAGGAGTTTGAACCAATAGTAATTGAAGAATTAGAGGGAGAGGAGGTGGGGGAGGAAGAGGTAAATCTTGAGGCGTTGAAGGAAGAGATACATCCCGAGGCGGTGAGCAGGAGAGTAGCCCAGGAGGTGGGTTTTCCTGAGACCTTGGGGGAAGTAGAGGAATCGGAGGAGGAGATTTTAGAACTTGAGAGGGTGCCGGAGAAACCTCTTGAGGAGATGAGTAGAAGCGAGGCATTACAGTTAGCACTCAATATGATAAAAGAGGAGAGATTAAAGGATGCAGAAAAGGCTCTAGTGCGCCTTGTGAAGAGCGACCCAATGTTTTATCTGGCTTGGTACCATCTCGGGGGGGTATACTACCTTCAGGGGGATATGGCAAGAGCGAAATCAGCGTTTCAGAAGGCCAACGCAATCAAACCAGGGGTTCCAAGGGTGATGATTAGATTGGCAGATGTTTATAACAAGATGCAGATGAGGAGGGAGGCTCTTGTACTTTTGAAGGAGGTTCTGAGAAGGAATCCCAAGGATTATAAGGCTTTAACTGTAGCGGCGGAGGTTTTCCTTTACAAGGGGATGTATCCTACAGCTAAAAAATACCTTAAGACTGCGTTAAGGATAAACCCGAAGTATGAAAGGGCGATTAAGAACTTAGCCATCCTTCAGCGCATGGAGTCAGAGAATAATGCATAAGTGTGCGAAAAGTTTTTTTTAAAACCACTATATGGAGCATCAGGTGATAGTCTGACAGATAAGTTGTTCCCCCTCTGTGTGCTCCTCCTCCTGCTAGTTATGCCCTTTATTAATTCTGGTGAAGCTGAGAACACAAGTTTTACCGTGAACTTGGAATCAGACAGGATATTTTACAGTGAGGAGGGTTTCTATCAGATTGTCCTCTCTCCAGGGGAGAAAACATCCTTTACATTTAGGGTTAGAAACACAGGTTCGCACATGCAGGAGTTTCAGGCGGAGATTCTGAACATACCTGAAAACTGGCTTGTGATGTTTGACAACCAGCAGACTATTGTTCAATTCTCCACACCTGTTGGCGCCTCCTGGACTTCAACTGTAATACTAAGACCTTCAGAAGAGGGCCAGGCAAACTTAACAATCAGGGTCACCTCAATAACTGATCAGGTGACTGAGAATCTAACCTTAAAGGTGCTTTGTGAAAACCCGGCAATTGTCTTTGAAACACCCTCCCAAGCTGTTAGGGGACCCCAGGGAAGTGCGGTTGAGATTCCATTCGGCATAAGGAACACAGTGGATGACGATATCCACCTCAACCTATCTCTAGATGGCATTCTGGAGGGCGAGAGAGGAGTTCCTAACGAGTGGGTAGGGCATCTTTCTCAGAAGGATTTTATATTAAAAGGCGGGGAGAAGGTGGATTTAACTGTCACTGTTTTCATTCCAGAAAATGCTACAGTTAACCAGCCAGAGGTCTTCTCAATAATTGCTACGGCACCCGAAAGAGCGAGTCTATACAGGTCCTCACCGATCAATGTAAATCCCCAGCCTCTCTACAGGTTAGTGGCGAAATATGTGGGTGAGAGGATAAGGACATTTCCGGGGGAGACAATAAACTTTACCATAAGGGTGAGGAATGGAGCGGTTGTGGAAGATACCTTCTACGCTAGGCTAGTCTCTATACCCCAGGGCTGGCAGGTTAGTTGTGTAAACACACTAAACCCGCTCAATCAGGAGGTGGCGATCTCACCCAAAGAGAGCATCCTTTTCTCTTTCCGCGCCGATTTGCCCGATAAGGTGCCTGCGGGATCCTATGAGCTGATTGTGGAATTCGTTGGGGAGGCTAATGAGACCCAGGCATACGTACCAGTTGAGGTCCTAGAGGTCGTTAATGTACAGCTAGATTATGGAGAGGGAAACGTGGGGGGTGCAGGGGGGTATTATCCAATTTACAAATATGGGAACATGGTAAATCTGAGATTGGAGAACATGGGCAACAGCCTTGAAAAGGTTGATCTTAATATCGTGACTTTACCTCAGCGTTGGAATGTTTACTTTGAAGGGTTTGGATGGGGGGAGGAATCCACCGAAACAAACCTCTCCTCCCCAGTTAATACATCCAACCTATCCCCCGGGCGGTATCATATTCAGGGTGGTTCCAGAAGCATAACAATATACCTTGCACCATATCTTTCCATTAATTTGTACATCTTCGCTAGTGCCCCTCCAGGCACACCCCCCGGGGCCTATCACATGGCGGTTAAAGCGATCTACATGGAGGGAAACAGAGATCTTGTTCTTCCATTAAACCTTAAACTTCTTCTGGCGGAGATAGTATTTGAGGACCTAAACGGCGATGGGAGACCAGATGTGATCGTTGAGCCAAATTCCAGCATTAAGAACGGAGATTGGGTCAAGATAAGAACAAGAATAAAGAACGTATATCCCTATCCTGTAGAGGGACTGACAGTTTATTTGGATATTGGGGAGAACAGAAAGGTAAAACATGTTAGGATAGATAGGCTGGAGAGCGGTGAGGTTAGGGATATAGAATTTAAATGG
>JAGHBW010000061.1 GCA_021160765.1 Thermoplasmata archaeon | reverse complement strand
CCTTCACCTCACCCTCCTCCTCCCCTCCTGCCTCTCCCTCTTCCTTTGTTTCTTTTTCAACATCCAACTCCCCAGCTCTCCTCAGCTCCTCCACAGTCTCCTCTGGCAGTATTCCTCTCTCTGCTAAGTCAGCTATTGTGGCATCTTTGATATTGACTTCATCAGGGAGTTTTGCGTCTGGTGGCATTATAATAACAGTGACACCGATAACACCCAGTTTCTTCTTTGCTATTGCCCTTCCTTTTTTAATGAGCTTTTCAGCAGGCTCACCGCAGAACTTAATGTGTCCTGCCTTGAATTTTTCAGTTCTGTGTCTCTGTCCAGTAAGCTTTCCTGCGATTATTATAAGACATCCTTTCGCCCCAGCCTCCATTATTCTTCTTAAAGTGGAGTGCCCCGCCCTACGATAATGCCAACCTCTCTCAAGAGCATTGGCCAACTTCTGGGCCATTATAAGGGGGTTGAGATTGGGATTTCTGTCCTGCTGAACATCTATCTGCGGGTTCTCAAATTTGAACCTGTTCTCCACCTCATAAGTGAGTTTCTTTATGAACTGTCCCTTTCTGCCTATTACCATTCCAGGGCGCTCAACGAGAAGGCTTATACTTGTACCCAAGGGGGTTCTCACTATGTTGAGACCTCCGAAACCGGCCCTTTCAGTCTCCTTCATGAGGTACTCTTTTAACAGCACCCTCCTGACGTTCTCCTTAACGAACTTCCTCTCTGCTGCCATGTTATTCCTCCTCCCTCTCCTTGAGGACTATCTGAATGTTTACTGTCTCCTGATTCCACGGTGTGGCCCTCCCGTGAGCTCTGGGCATCCAACCTTCGTATGTGCGACCTTTGTGCGAGGAGATGTGGTAGATGTAAAGTCTGTCTGTATCCAGTCCTGCATATTCCGCATTCGCCTCAGCATCGTTTAATAGTTTGATAAGATATTTGGCAGCTTTTACGGGATACCTCCCCGGACCAAACCCCTTCCCCTTTCTGTGAGCAACCATTCTATTGTATCTTCGGAAGGGGACAGGCTGCTTCAATTTAACGACGTTCTCCAGGTACTCCTTTGCCTTTTGTAGATCCATTCCTCTGAGTGTCCTGCAGAGCTCATAAGCATGCTTCCTAGAAATGGGAAGGTCCCTTCCCATGGCCTTGGCCATGGTTTCCGGGTCGGTCTCAATCACGTACTTGTTGGCCATTTACACCCCTCACTTAAGCGGTAGGTGTTTTGAAGAGCGGGTAGCGCCCACACCGACACCAGTATGCTTGGCCATCTTTCGGGTGAGCGCAAACTCACCCAAATAATGTCCAATCATCTCAGGTTTGATAGTAATTTCCTCAAAGGAGTTCCCCCTGTGAACTGCGATCTTCCTCCCCACAAGGTTTGGAAGAATGATTATATCTCTGTCATGTGTTCTTATTACTTCGTCCCCCCGTTCCACCTTCTTCCAAAACTTTTTATGTTTATCTAAAAGCCCCCTTTTTATGCTTCTACGGGCCCGGGCAGGGAGCAGGTCAATTAATTCTTCAATGGACAACTTCTGAAGTTCCTCCAGGGTGTACCCCCTGTATGTAAACTCCTTTTTCCTCCCGGTGATCTCACCGAGTTTTGCCTTCCTTGCACGCCTTCTGGCACTCTTGGCAGTTGTGCCGCGTTTTGCCATACACACCTCACCTCTTCATAGATTTCTTCTTACCCTTCTTTTTGGGTGGTAATCTACCAACCTTCCTGCCGGGGGGAGCATTCTTGCTCACGGAGCTAGGACGTCCAACGTGCTGATGGGACCCGCCACCATGCGGGTGGTTCACAGGGTTCATTGCCACACCGGAAGTTTTCGGCCATACCCTTGCTTTACTTCTAAGCATATGGTACTTTTTCCCTGCTTTTGCCACGGGTAGGTCTTTCTTTCCACTACCCGCAACCACTCCAACAATAGCACGGCAGTCTCTATTCAATGCCCTAAACTGACCGGACGGTAGTTGAACAACCACCCTCTCACCATGGCTCACAACAATTGCCATTGCCCCGCCAGCTCTGGCAACCTTGCCCCCATCAAAGGGATTGAGTTCCACGTTGTAGATGGGAGTTCCCTCCGGGATGCTGCTTATTGGAAGGATATTTCCTGGCCTAATGGGTGCATTGCTCCCCACATATATTTTCTGACCTACAGCAAGCCCCTCTGGTGCAACCATATAGAATGTTTTCTCCCCCATTCTTATTTTTGCAAGGGGTGCACTATGGCCAGGATCATGTGTAAGCTCCACAACCTCCCCCTCCCCCGACTTAACCGGTGGGAGTTTTACATCTGCCATATAGCGATGGCCTGGTGCCCTGTATTTTGGACCACCACGGCCGCGTCTTCTTGAGATAATACGCTTTCCCATGTTTTAACCCCCTTCAGAAGAGCCCTATCCTCATTCCTATCTCCTCCGCCGAATACCCCTTTGCCAATTTTATAATCGCCTGCTTACCGTGTTTGGTGTTTTTCGTGCGCACCTCGTCCACTTTCACTCCAAACATCCTTTCAAACGCCCTCTTTATATCGGGTTTTGTTGCATCTTTTCTGACAATGAACACTATAGAATTGCCCCTTTCCAGAAGGTCCATAGTCTTTTCTGTCACGTAGGGTTTGAGAAGCACCTCTTTTCTCATTCACCCTCACCCCCCATCTCATTGAGAGCGGATTCCGTTATGATGGTTAGCCTTCCAGCAACCCCACCTGGAGCAAGGTATTCAGCGTTAAGTGTTCTTGGTGTTACTACGTGAACACCGCTGAGATTCCTTCCACTTTTGAGAATCGGAGAATCCTCTTTCACTATCATGAGGAGCGATTTTGGCTGACGATATCTCCTCCCCCTTCTTTTCCCTCTTCCTGCCCTAACATGACGCCCCATTTTCGCCCTCATAACATCCTCATCTAAGCCCAGATTTTTGAGTGTGTCAAATACCTCTTTCGTTTTCTTTATCTCTTG
>JAGHBW010000150.1 GCA_021160765.1 Thermoplasmata archaeon | reverse complement strand
GGGGGAGAGGCGCTTCCCTTCAGCCACCTCACCCACTCCATATTTACGGTTATAAGCTAGGAAGTTAAATATGGTTGCCAGGCCGATGGATATAAAGATGGCCCAGAAGAGGCGTGGCATCTGCATATTTACAGCGATCTCTCTGTAGAGAAAACCACCCACAAAGGAGCCGAAGACCAGTCCTATTGCGGAGGGTAGGAAGGCATATCCCATGTACAGGGCCACTTTCTCCTTTGGTGCGATCTTAGAGACGTAGGAGATGAAGTTAGGATGCGTTATAAACTCCCCGACGGAGAATATTATTATCCCAACCAAGAGTGTGGCACCAAACGGGAAAAAACCCAAAAGGAGAAGGCCTAGGGAGAAAATGGACATACCAGTGATCATTAGTTTCAGGGAATCCTTTCCCCCGGAGATTTTGCTTAATACTGGCCCCAGCAATATTATGGTTAGCGGGTTTATTGTGGCCAGAAGAGGGGTTGTGAACCAGGAGGGCATCAATCGGAAATCCTTCATGTAAAGTGGAAGGAAGGTGTGCATTGTAGAGAACATCATAAAAAAGCCAGAATAGATGAGAATGAGGATCGCAAACCTCCTGTCTGATAGAACCTTACCCATGTTTACGAAAACCTCCCCCACCCGGGTGGTGGGGTCAATCTCTATTGGGTCCCTGTAGAAGAAAAGAGTTATGAGCAGGTTTACCGTGATAAGAACAGAGGCCAGCATAAATGTAAAGTGGGCCATGGCCTCTGGTATGAATATTCCTATGGAGAGGGGGACGATGAAGGCGCCCAGGTTTATGGTGAGGTAGTAGATGTAATAGGCGGTGTTTCTCCTCCTCTCATCTGTTACGTGTGCGATTGTAGCGGATACCATGGGCTTAAACGCCCCTGCACCCACCCCCCATGCAAGTATTAGGAGGAAGAAGGCCAAGGGTGACCTAGCATAGGCCATGGCTAAATACGATGGAATGAGTATTGCGAAGGCGGATAAAAGGGTCTTTCTGTAGCCGATTTTTTTGGCGAAGCCAGCGGCCACAATGGGTACAAAGTAGAGTAGAGCAAGGAGAATGGCTGTGAGTACACCGATCAGATCCTCAGGGAAGTGGAGATTGTATTTGAGGTGATAGGAAAAATACCCCATAACCCCGTAGTAGGCCCCTCTCTCAAAAAGTTCCAGAAGATTCACTACCCAGAAGAGGCGGTTGAACCCCTTAAGCACCTTCAATACTTCACCTCCTGAGATCAATTTGTAGAGATTCTCAACGCCTTTGGTAATATCTCATGAAATACGAAATACTTGATCCATATTGTCTCTAAAAGGGAGTGATTTCTTACATCAGGTACCTTTACTATTAAATCTTCACTCTTCAGGTATCTATTGAGGCGACTTTTTGATCTGTTGAACTCGCTGTAGTTTCTGTAAACTCCCAAAACTATTGCTTCAAAGGGCTTTGCCGCCATGAACACCGTACCCTCATCTAAAGCCCCTTCCAGCACACCCCATCTTTCATCCAGAGGTTTTTTCGGATTTATCCTGATGTGGTATAGCGTCAAGATGTTGAATCCTATCCCCGGGGCGTTGGGGATAATGTAAGGGTGGACGTACCCTTCCTCTATCAACCTCCCCCTCACCTTTGCAACAGTGGGCCTGGAGTAGCCGAGCACGTCAGAGAGCTGTGAGAGGGTGTAATTGGGATACTTAACAAGGCCATAGAGTATCTCCCTCTCTCTTCTGTTTAAAGCAAGCTCCTCTTCGCACGTCTGAGCGACGCCTTTATCCACTCTGAAAAGAGTGTCAAGCCTCCTCATCTCATCACTGCTGAAGATGTCGGGAAACTCCCGGGAGAGGAGCGGTCCGAAGTTGAAGAAACGGAATATCATGGACCTTCTTAAGGGGAATACCACCTGCCAGGGCTGTTCAATCTCAAGAAGGTTTAATTTTGCAAGAACCTTCATCCGGATGTCATAGATCTCTGAGAGTGTGGTGTAGTCTGTTGAGAAGGAGACGGAGAGTCCTCTGTGAGTTTCCCCGATGGAAAGAACGATCTCTTCAAAGACCTCCACACTCCGCTTTGTGTTCTCAATCCTCTCCTCCGCTGAAACGGCGGGGTTGAAATCAGAATAAACAACCGCCATGTGCTCCAGAGGAAGGCGAGGGTATATGGGAAGATACCTCTTCTGATACAGCCCTGCTTTGAGTAGTCTCTGTTTTGTGGCGGTAAGTGTGGAGCGGGGGATGGAAAGGAGAGAGGCAATCTCCTTCTCACTCTTTTCCGGATATACTGTAAAGGCTGCCAGGACCTCTCTTGTTGTCCTGTTTCTCAACACCTTTGGGAGGGCCATTGGGATGGGTAAAGGGGAGCAGATATATAAACCCTCGGAACCCGTGTAAAGAGATATGCACAGTACTTTACTATAATTCTGTTTAAGCAAAAACTTATGACTTTCTGATAAAATTTTTATATGCAATCCTCCTTTAACCCCCCAACCCACCGGAGGTGTGTTGATGGGATTCACCGTAGCGGAGAAGGTGATAAAGGAGCACTTGATAGAGGGGGATATGGTGCCAGGGGAGGAGATAGCTATACGCATAGACCAGACCTTAACCCAGGATGCCACGGGGACCATGGCCTACCTTCAGTTTGAGGCCCTTGGAATACCCCGTGTTAGGACAGAACTCTCTGTGAGCTACATTGACCACAACACCCTACAGACCGATTTTAGAAATGCTGATGACCACAAGTATCTCCAGTCCATAGCCCGGAAGTACGGGATTATACTTTCTAAGGCTGGAAACGGTATATGTCATCAGCTTCATTTAGAGCGGTTCGCCGCTCCCGGGAAGACCCTTCTGGGATCAGATTCTCACACCCCCACCGCCGGTGGGATGGGCTCCATAGCCATCGGTGCTGGTGGGCTTGACGTGGCTGTAGCCATGGGGGGTGCGCCCTTTTACATGAAGATGCCAAAGATCATGGGGGTAGAACTTACCGGATCCCTCCCAGAATGGGTTTCAGCCAAAGACGTTATCCTTGAAGTTTTGAGGAGAATAGGGGTGAAGGGGGGTCTTGGATACATACTGGAGTATTTCGGCGAGGGCGTTAAGACGCTCTCTGTCCCTGAGAGAGCCACCATAACCAACATGGGAGCCGAGACTGGTGCTACAACCTCCATATTCCCTGCAGATGAGGTGACCCTTAAATTCCTCAAGATACAGGGGAGGGAGGGGGTTTTCAGGGAGATTAAGGCTGATGAGGATGCCACATACGACAAGGTTCTTCACATAAACCTCTCTGAACTGGAGCCCCTTGTGGCTCTTCCCCATAGCCCCGGGAATGTTGTCCCTGTGAGGGAGGTGGAGGGTCTTAAGGTGGATCAGGTGGCTATAGGCTCCTGCACAAACTCCTCCTACATGGACCTTCAGGTGGTGGCCGAGATATTCAAGGGAAGAAAGATCCATGATGACGTTTACGTCTCACTTTCCCCCGGGTCCAGACAGGTGATGAAGGCAATAACAGAGGCAGGATATTTGAAGGACATTATAAGGGCAGGAACGAGGATACTTGAAGCAGCATGTGGGCCCTGCATAGGCATGGGATTTGCACCGCCAACAGGGGGGATTTCTGTAAGGACCTTTAACAGAAACTTTGAGGGGAGGAGCGGGACAAAGGATGCCAAGATATATCTTGTAAGCCCACAGACCGCCGCCGCCACAGCCATATTCGGTGTACTGACCGATCCGAGAAAGCTGGGAAAGGCCCCAAAACTTTCACTACCCGACAAACTTCCGATACTTGACGACCTTTTCGTCTATCCTGAGGAGGATGGAAGTGGTGTTGAGATATACCGCGGGCCGAACATAAAACCTCTTGAGGTGAGGGGTCCTCTTCCGGAGAAACTGGAAGGTGAGGTTCTTCTCAAGGTGGGGGACAACATAACCACAGATCACATAATGCCCGCAGGCGCCAAGATCCTACCGCTCCGCTCTAACATACCTGCCATTTCCGAACACGTCTTTGAGATCGTTGATCCAACGTTTCCAAAGAGGGCCAAGGAAAAGGGCGGTGGGTTCATTGTAGGAGGTGAGAACTACGGTCAGGGCTCCTCCCGGGAACACGCCGCCATAGCGCCAATGTACCTGGGGGTCAAGGCAGTACTGGCCAAATCATTCGCCAGGATTCACAGGGCCAATCTCATCAATTTCGGCATACTACCCCTGATATTCGCTGATCCGTCGGACTACGACGGTGTTGAGCAGGGGCACAAACTTCTCATCCCCACGGAGAGCTTGTCAGAGAGAATGGAGGTGAAAAATCTGACTACTGGAAAGACCATAGAGGGGCTTCTGGACCTCTCAGAGAGGGAGATGGAGATAATAAAGGCTGGAGGGAAGCTTCCCTATACGAAGAGGATGATTGAGGAGGGGAAGTACTGAAGGGAAGTGGTTAAGATGCCACATAAGAAGGTTGTAAGAGAGGGTGTGGCGGGTACGGACAAGAAGATGGACCTTATAGTGACTATATCCCCGGGGAAAAATGGAGTTGAGGTTGAGGTGGAGGGGAAGGATGTGGAGTTTTTTGGGGAGGACATAAAGAGGGTGGTTTTGGAGACCCTGAAGGGTATGGGCGTTGAGAATGCAAAGGTGAAGGTTCTGGAGAAGACTCCGTTGGACTTCACCATAAGGGCGAGGGTTAGAGCTGCTGCCCTCCGCGCTATGGGGGTGGAGGAATGAAGTTGAGGCGAAGCAGACTATACGTCCCCGGGAACAATCCATCCATGCTTGTGAACGCCGGGGTTTACGGGGCAGACGTACTAACGTTTGATCTGGAGGACTCTGTATCGCCCCAGGAGAAGCTCCCTGCAAGGCTTCTTGTGGGGGAGCTTTTGAGGGAAGATTCCATTGATTTCGGAAGGTCAGAGGTTACGGTTAGAATAAATCCATTAAACACCCCTTACGGTGAGAAGGATCTGGAGGAGATCGTGTCCGAGAGGCTGGAGGGGGTATACCTCCCAAAGACAGAGAGCGCTGAGGACGTGAAAAAACTTGATGAGAAGCTCGCTGCCCTGGAGAGGGAGAGGGGGCTTGAAGAGGGGAGGATCAAAATATTCGCCATAATAGAAACTGCAAGGGGGGTTATGAACGCACTTGAGATCGCACAGTCGTCGGAGAGGCTTGAGGGGATTACTATTGGGGGGGAGGATTTAACAGCGGACCTGGGAGGGGAGAGGACGCCTGATGGCTCCACCCTCTTCACCGCCAGACAGCTAATACTCCTGGCGGCAAGGGCTGCTGGTGTTCAGGCGCTGGATACCGTGTACTCTGACATAAAGGACCTGGATGGACTATATGAGGAGGCTGTGAAGGTAAGAAGGATGGGATACGACGGGAAGGCGGCCATCCACCCCTCTCAGATAGAGGTCATTCACAGGGCGTTCACACCCACGGAGGAGGATATAGATTATGCAAAAAGGGTGGTGGAGGCGCTTGAGGAGGCTAAGAGGCAGGGATCGGGGG
>JAGHBW010000210.1 GCA_021160765.1 Thermoplasmata archaeon | reverse complement strand
CTTTGAGGTCAAAGGCCACCCCCTCAATAACTACCAGAGAATCCGAATAGGTATATGTTCTGTTCCAATCAGGACCGCTGAGCGTGACGGAAGGCGGGGGGTCCCGTATATTCTTGAGCTGATAATAGGCTTGAAGAAAGTTGTCCCAGAACTTCTCCCTTCCAAAATCAAGCATTCCATATTTCGGGTCATATATGGTAGCGGCTGGACCTGTGGGGCTCTCCCTGTTGGGGAAGTATATTGTGAGGCCATGTGCACCGGGATGGTATGGGTCTGCTTTTGCCAGTATAACAGCACCTCCAATGGCGGTCTTCACCTCATTTGTCATGTCCTTTATTCTGTTGTCAAAAGGGATATACTGCTGAAGTTTGTCGCAGAAATCAACAATATCATAGAGGGGGTAGTTAGTGAGGTCAAAGGGGCCTACATGGACAAGGTCATACCCCGTAGTTCTGCTGCGCGCGGTCCATATCTGGACGCTTCTTATGGATACCTGGGTGGAAAGTTCCATTGCGAGGCGGGAGATGGCTTCGGCTGCCATGGGGAAGCGCCTCATGTTAAACGCCGTCATGGTCACAGCCATACTGTCTTGGGGGTCGTCCTGCCTGTCAGTATATGACTTGATGTACTGTTCAACAACAATCTTTGAGAGGTCTTCTCTGCTCATCTCAGGCCGTTGCACGAGCCTTTCCAGTATCTCCTTGTATGGCCAGCCGTCTCCGGGTTCAGAGAATCCAGAGGCCAGAACCACCTCCTCAAACTCCTTTATCTGATAAAGAACAGCAACCTCTGCCATAAGGCAGGCGTCAAAGCCCAAGATATCTATTCTTCTTCCTAAAATTCCTGTAATCTTTTCCATGGCGGTGCGGAGGTCTGACATGTTTAAGGCATCGGTCTTCCCCTCCATGTTGTTCTCATCGTAACAAACACCCCTGAAAGCGCCCCCATGGTCCCATAGAACAAGCATGTATTTTTTGGCGGGATATCTCTCAACAGAGAATCTCACAAAATCCACAAGGACTTGAGGGTCCCCCATGTTGGTCTCGTTCAGGTCCACTAACATCTCACTGGATATTTTGTTTTTATCGTTGTCCTTTACCACATAATAGATCCTTGTCCCCTTCCAATCCCCGTTGGAGGTGTCGTATTTGTCGTGTCTGTCCATCTCCACAACTATGTTCACCTCCTCTGTAGAACCCACCTCCTCCATCTCGTTGAAGTCCTCAATCCCTGCGGACTCAAGATTGTTGTCAGCATCCAGATAGACCATTATGGTCCACTCCGCAATGTGACCACCCTTATCCTCTTCCGCAGATACTTCCCCCGGGGACGAAATCAGAGGTATGAGCAAAACGAAAGCCGAGATGATCAGGGGAAGATGTGGTCTCATGCCGGTCACCAATGAGCCATATACAATCAGAATAAAGTTTTTTCTGGTTTATCTCTCACAGTATGGGTCCTCTCGCTTTCCTGTACTTTTTGATCTCATCCGAAAGCACCAGGGGATATCTGATCTCCAGCCGGTATTTCCCCCTACCGATAGTTTCAAGGTGTAGAGTCCCTCCCACACTTTTAAGGAGGTCTTTTGAAAGGGAGAGCCAGAGACCAGTCCCCTTCTTCTCGCTCTCTAAGGTTTCAAATCTCCTCAGGAAAAGTGGGTAATACGTGTTGAGGTCCCTCTCTGAGGGGAACTCTATCCATACAGTATACTCCCCATCAGTATCGGCGGCGTCTATGGTCACGCCGCCGCAGTCGTCCGGAAGGTCCTGTTCTATTTGAGACAGGACCCCTAAAAGTGCGGAGAGGAAAACCTCCGCTGCAGGGATCTCCACATCCTCCGCCCTTATCTTCACCTCTTTAAGGGGGCACTTGGAGTGTCCAAAGACCGATTCTACGGCGTCCTCAATGAGTATTTGTGATGGGGCGTCTTCTGTGGGTACACCCAGCTTCTCCACAGCAGAAAGCAGCCTAACGCTGTTTAGGAACCGTGAGATCTTTTCCAAACCCCTTCTAGAGGTGTTCAGATAATGCCTAACTGGACCGGAGAGGGGGAAGTTAGCTTGAACAAAATCAAGATATCCATACACTGGAGTTATGAAATTGGCTATGTCGTGGATTATAATGTCCAGGTATGTGTCTGCCCTCCTCAGGGCGTTGATAAGGGGGGTCTCGTCCATAAAGAGAACCAACATGTAGACTTCTTTACCAACACCAGGGAAGGCTGTGACCTCCACAAGGAGGTATTTTTCCTCGCCACTGTCAAGGTCCACCTTCACCATTTCTCCTTCCCAGTAGGTAGGACGGGACAAAGTTCCTTCAAGTTCACCAGTTATGAGAAACTGTTTCAGGCGTTCATCTCCTGAAGAACGGTGCGAAAACCTTCTCTCCGGCTCTTTTACAGAGAGAACCTCGGGAATCCTTCTCCCCTCCATTTTTTTGGGGGAGGGATATCCTAGAATTCTGGCTGCCCCTGAACTTGCCTTGCTGACAACGAAGTCCCCCTCTGAGGCCAATACACCAACGTTGGAACGCTGAAGAGCGGAGATAAATAGGTGATAGGTCTGGTTGAGCCTCTCAACGTCTGTTAAGTCCTCCACTATCCCGAAGAGTATTGTTTTTCCCTTGAAATGCGCCCTTCTGGGCATTAGATTTATAAGCCTTACCTCTCCATCCTTTCTTCGTATCATTGTAGTATATCTATCCGGAATCTTCTCCCCCCGATACCTTCTCTCCGCCAGGCTCTTCACAAGGCTTCTGTATGTTGGGTGAATTATGTTCAGGGCATTCGTTCCGATAAGTTCCTCTCTTGAATACCCAGTAATCTCGCATAGTTTATCGTTCACATAGGAGAAGACCCACTCGCCCTTACCCCCCGGTTCCACAAAATAGATGCCCAATGGAACGTTCTCTAGGAAGAACTCAAGGTTAACCTCCGGAGGGGTGGGAGCAGCACCCCTCGCTACCTCACCCTTTCCAGAATCCCTCATGCATGTTTAATACTCTCCCATGTTTATATACATTTTCACCCTTTTCCGTATAAGGTTAAAAAGAGAAAAGTTCAATACCACTCAAAATGTAGGGTTAAGTGGTGCATCTTTATGAAAAAGATAACCCCGGTTATTTTAATGGTGGGGCTACTTCTTCAGATGCCGCTGCCCGGTGCAAATGGAGCCTTCCCCACCCAGGTGGAGATCCCTTTTAAAATTGTGAATCCCTCTCAATATTCAAGAGAGGAGGTCCTTTGGTTTAATGTGGGCTTCCACCCCGGGGACCTCTTAAACCCTGACAACTTCAGAGTGTACCGCCTTCTGGATGGGGGGAGGAGAGTGGAGATTGCATCCGATTACATTCCCTCCACCGTGAGAAGGTACCCCTCAAGCCCCTCCATCAGGAGCATGACGGTGGTGATAAGGGATCGGTGGGGTGGTGGGGTGGAGGCATCCTACGTCCTTGTTGCGGGAGCAGCTCCCCCAGTAAGAAGACCCACCATGGCCGCCGTCACAACGCCGCCTATGATCGTAATTAAAGATGGGGATAAGAGCTGGCAGATATCAACCTCCCAGACCCTCCTGGGAACCAATGTTTATGTAATGTATACGAATGGAAGCAGAAGGGCGGTCACAGCCCCCCTCATACCAGTTAGGGGCAACCAGCTCACCCCTGATCAGATATCCTTTGCACTTCAATGGGGCGAGCCAACAGCCATGGAGGTGGAGGTGAGATCCCTTCTTACCCACGTCCACTTGGAATATAGGGATGCCAAGGTGATCCAGTGGGGGTACGGTGCGACACAGGAACAAATAGAGCACACGGATATAATATCCGCTAACCTGGACATCTACATTCCTGCGGGAGAGGAGAGGGTTTATCTCAAGGTGGACAAATACCTTCACGAGAGGATATACAACCACAATGGCTTCCTCTATGAGTTCTCCACAATATATGGCCCGGACGACCGCTACGTCTCCATTTACGGTACTGAGGATCAGTTCAGGATGTACGGGAGGAGCTCCGCTCCCACTTGGAGGAAGGGTGAGACCCTCCTGAAAGATTCGCCCCCCGGGAGAAGGTCCTCACCTGCTTTTATGGATGTGGATTCTGATGGGGATCTAGATATGCTTATAGGATGTTCAAACGGAACGATTTATCTTCTCCGGAATACCGGGACAGAGCACTCCCCCAGCTTTGCCTCCCCAACACCTCTGTATCATTATCCCTATACGAACATCTCCATCGCAGTTGAAG
>JAGHBW010000093.1 GCA_021160765.1 Thermoplasmata archaeon | reverse complement strand
GGCACAGAGAGGTGAACCGCCTGGCGGATGAGGCGCAGAGGTATCATGAGAAGATGAGCGAGCTCTTCTCAAAGGCGGATGAGAAGAGGAAAGAGGCTGATAAGGCCCAGGAGAAGTTTGTGGAGACGAAGAAGAGGGCAGATGAGGAACACAAACTACACATAGAGCTGATCCACCAGGTACACGACCTTGACAAGATCCTATACGGAATAAAGAAGAAGAGGAGGGGGAAGAGGCCCAAGGAGGAGCTGGACCTCAAAGCTCAGGCCCAGAAGATATATGAGAAGTTCAAGGCGGGTGAGAAGCTCTCAACTGAGGATCTTATGATCCTTCAGAAGGCAGGTTTAATTTAACTCAATTATGGGGGGCACCCCCTGTGAAGAAGAATATAGCAGTTGTAGGGATGGGGTATGTGGGAATACCCATTGCGGTCTCCCTGGCCCTTACGGGGAAGTGGAATGTTACAGGAATTGATGTGATCAGGGAGAAGGTGGAGAGCCTCAACAGAGGGGTTCTTCCAATAGGGGGTGAGGAACCCCAACTCCCTGAGATGCTCAAGAGGGCCGTTGGGGAGGGCAGTTTTCGTGCCACAACGGATTTCTCCGCAGTTAGGGGGTCCTATGCCGTTCTCATCAACGTCCAGACCCCTGTGGATGATAAAGGCGTCCCCGATTATACCTACCTCCTTTCCGCCGCTAAAAGTGTTGGAGAGAACCTGGAGGGGGGAACACTTGTTGTGCTGGAATCAACGGTGGCCCCGGGGACCACTGAGAGAATACTGAAACCTGCTTTAGAGGAGGCCTCAGGGCTCAGATGCCCTGAGGAGTTCCATCTAGCGTACTCATACGAGAGGGTGATGGTGGGGAGGCTCATCCACAACCTGAGAAACTACCCGAGGGTTGTGGGGGGAATAGATGAGGAATCAAGAAGGAGGGCAGCGGAGATCTACAGGAGCATTGTTCAAGCGGATGTTGTGGAGACAGACATATTAACCGCAGAGGTGGCCAAGACGGTTGAGAACGCCTACAGGGATGTGAACATAGCCTTTGCCAACGAGGTGGCCCTCCTCTGCGAGGCGCTTGGCGTTGATGTCTACAGGGTGAGGGAGCTCGTCAACAACCTGCCGTACGACCCATCTCAGCCACATGCCAACCCTCTGAGGAACATGCACATCCCCGGGGCAGGCGTAGGTGGACACTGCCTTCCAAAGGACTCTCTGCTGCTCATTCACGGGGCCAGAGCCTTCGGAAGACATGAGGTTGACGCACCATTGATGCTCCTCTCCCGCAGGATCAACGACTACATGCCTCTCCACACCTTTAGGTTAGCAAAGGCAATTCTTGAGAAGGAGGGGGTTGACATTAAGGGTGCAAAGGTCGCCGTTCTTGGGTACGCCTTTCTCCAGGACAGCGACGATGCAAGGAACACCCCCTCAAGGACCTTCTCAGAAATAATGATGTGGAGTGGTGCATCAATTTCTGTACATGACCCATACGTTAGAGAGGGGGATGTGATAGAGGGGGTGTACTTCACCAGGGAGCTTGAGGAGGCCCTCAGGGGAAGCGACCTGGCTGTGGTTATCACCGCCCACAGCGTATATAAGGACCTCACCCCCGCACTCTTTAAGAAATGGATGAGGAGGGCAAACCTTCTGGATGGGAGGGCTCTTTACAGGGGAAGGGAGGCGGAGTTTGAAGAGGCTGGAGTGAAATACATCTCTCTGGGAAGAGGGGACACACTGAGGGGATTCTCACTGACCCCTTAACTCACTCCTTGTATTTTCTGTACCAGGATGGCAGGCCCACATACCGGTAGTGGTCCTCTATCTGTTTGGAATATATACTGGCATAGAACCTGTTGAACTCCCTCACGTGCAGAAGACCCTTCTTGGTGGGGAGAATCCTGTAGCTCTTCTCCCCTCTCTCTATCACAATGAAACCCTCTTCCTCAAGGTGCTTCAGGATCCTCTCCGTCATGTTGTGATTTGACCTTATCTCATGCATGATCTCCGACTTCGTGAGTCCCTCGTGTGGCTGGGATAGTATCCGGTCCACCTTTTTCTCAAAATCCTTCTGGGTGAGGTCTATCCCTATGGCAGATGCCAGGAGGTTGAGCACTATGCAGGAGTAGAGGTTTATGTCCTTGTACTTCCTCGTGCTCAACTCCTAACACCTCTTACGGTAGAATGTTGGGTAGGTCGGGTATTACAGGTATAAACTCATAGGTCCCGTCCTCAAGTTCAGCAACCACCTGGAAATTGAGCCTTTTACCTCTCCGTCCAGGCAGGTAAACCCCCTCATCCACAAGGGTTCTGTAGAGGTCCTCCGGGATGCCTCTGTATGAGGGGGGAGCTCTGAAGATTATGGAAACCCTTGCAGGGAGAACCCCGTGGGCTCTGTATATGTCATTCAACTCGTTTAGGATCCTCTCTATGTCCTCCCCCCGGGGAATGTGCTTCAACTCCTTTATGAAGAGGGCGTAACCTTCACCTCTTTTCAGAAGACGGGATAGAAGCGGTGGTTTGAGCAGTATGAAGGCGTCGTAGTGGTACCTCTTTCCACTTCCGCCCTTTATGTAGGCATCCTTTCTCAGCACCTCCGGGGTCTTCTTGAGAAGCCTTCTGAAGGCCCTGTTGTTCTCCTTAAGGTATGCCAGGAACCTGTCAGTCATGTTCTTCCCTGTAGGGACCGCCACAGCGGGTGGGCCCTCCCTCATCGCTTTTATGGCCGAATAGCGGTAAGCGAAGTCTTTGAGAAATCCCCTCAGACTGCTGATAAGCAGGAGTGATATTATGCCCATTATGAATATGGCCACAAGGACCATCCGGAAGAATATGTTTTTAACAGCGAAGATCAGTATAAAGACGAAAAAGAGGGCGAAGAGGGTGAATATCAGGGCGAAATGGCTGTAGAATAGGAGGGTCTCAGAACGGCTGGACACCTCTTCCGCCAGATTGAATATTCCAGATATTGGGTCCTCAACACCTCTGTAAGGTCCTGCTGTTTTCATGGTTATTCCCTCTGGGGGCTTCCCCATCGCTTTTTTATTTTCATTTTATATAAATGGGTATGAAACTTTTTTCTTCAAGTTTTTTCTACAACATATTTTCGCCCATTTAAATATACCTTGCGGAGAATTCCTCATCCGGTGATAAAATGGCGGATGAAGAAAATGGAAAAAGAAAACTTCTGCCCCTCCTTCTTATAGGGGCAGTGCTTTTGGCCAGTTTTGGGATAATCGGGTTGCTCCTCCAAGGGGGGGAGAGAGGGCCCGAAAGCGGAGTGCCCAAGGAGAGCCTCTACGATGAGGTATTTTATGATGCAAAGGGTGAGGCGGAGGAGAGGTTTGAGGAATCTGAGTCTGTAGCCTTCCAGGCGGAGAGGTACGCACCGGAGGAGAGACCTCCGCCCATCGGGGGTGCACCATCCCTTCCTGCACCCGAGAAGGTCTCTCCCCCTGAAGGTGAAAGCACCCGCTCCACAGACGATCTACTATCCGAGGAGGGGTACCTTGGCCCCTCGGACGTGCCCCCAAAACCGGATGTTGAGGCAGAGGAGGCAATGGGCCTTCTGGGAGACAAGAAGGTTGTTCTTCAAAATACGGAAGGTTGGCTAGAGGAGGAGAAGGTACCAGAGGAGGTCCCAGAGCCTGAGATGAGCGAGAAGCCGGTAATCCCTGTGAAGGAGGAGGGTGTAAGCGTGGAGGCTGAGGGAAAACTTGAGAGCGATATCAAAACAGACATTTCGGAGACCTCAAGGGAGCTGAGCGAAAAACTTCAGGATAAAACACCTGAGACCATGGAGGCTGGATTAACAGAGAGCGACTTTGAAAAATACACCTGGAACGTTACGAAGAAGACCACCATAGACAGTGATAAGGATGGAAACCCTGAGTGGGTTCATGAGATAAAGGTGTCATATGGACAGAAGAACTTCACCGCTATAAACGGGACACTCTACTATGTGATGGGTGTTGAAAAGAAGATGGAGGACAAGAATTCAGATGGAGTGCCTAACTATGAGGAGGTTGCTCTTTTAATATACGCCAACTTCACGGTAAACGGGGTGAAGGTGGCTGAGGGGATCTCCTACACAAGCATCATCAAGAACGACACAGATTCTGATGGCAAAATAGACTTCATCTCTGTGAAGCACCTCTCCTTCGGCTACTGGTACACCATCTTCCAGACGAGGAAGAGCTTTGCCACTGCTGGTATACTCAATATGACCGACACCGACGGCGACGGTGTTATGGACAGAAAAGAAGCGCAGGCCTTCTTCTTCTTCCGCCACGAGGCGGGAAGGAACATGGTCCCCATCAAAGAGGCAGTCATACTGATAAAGGCCAGCGATGATGGGGCGAAGAAAGATATGGCATTGGTCGCCTTTCAGAGGATAAACAACACCGCCGGTGTCACGCTGAGGGAGCGCGCCTTCGTGCTCAAGGTCACCGAGGGTGGGGGGGAGAAGAATGTGGTGATAGTAGCAGCGGAGAACAACACCTTGAGGAAGAGGGTCTTCTTCGTAGTCTTCAACGGCACGGTTAAGAACACCACCCAAGGAAATGTGATTGAGATCAGTGCCTTTGCAGTGGAGAACCGGACGAGGATCGGGGGGGTGGTTGTTCAGCACGCAGTTGCTGTGAACATCACAAAGGAGAGAAGTGGAAATACAGTGAGATTGAAGGTTGAGGCTGCCGGAGCGAAGAAGGTTTTGGGTGGGAGAAACCCGGAGGAGGATTTCATCCTCCTTTCGGTTAAAAGAACCCTGAAGAGCGGTGTGATAACAGAGGAGAACTCCACAGTCATCGTGGGAAGGAAACTGCTCTCCCCTGAGATAAACGTAACAATAGGTGTTGCCCAGAAACTCTACACAGACGCTGATGGGGACGGAAACCCGGAGTATCAGAAACGCTTCCTGGCTGTTGGCAGAGGTGTGGATAGAGATGGTGATGGTGTGAACGAGACAGAAGGATACTGGCTCTGGTCAGAGGAGCTGTGGGACAACAACTCTGACGGAAACCCTGAGCTTAACCACACCATCTTCCTGATGGGCTGGAAGTACGACAGCAACTCCGACGGCTACCCTGAGAAGGAGGTGGCGCTTGTGATAAACATAACATCATACGACAACAACTCCAACGGGAACGTTGAACTTCTCACCGAAGGGAGAATTGGTGCACTCAAGGAGGATCACGACTCTGATGGAGTGCTGGACCATGAGAAGTACCACGTCTATTACAGAAGAGTAACAGACGTGAACGATGACGGCACCCAGATAGAGGAGGAGACCTGGGAGAACACCTACGAGAATGGAAGTTAAATCTGAAGGAGGGCTACATTCTGGCCCTTCTTCACACCTAAGGAGGAGGCCACAGGGTCGCATTTGGCCCTCATCAAGAAGAGCCGGGGCATGTAAGAACCCCCCTCCGGTTCTGAGACCGCCTCATAATTCGCCATCCCCTTGTAGATGATGAGGGTGGCCTCCTCCATGGCCCTTTTTAATTTTTTATCCATTTTTTTAAGTTCAACGCCCACATAAAACGAGGGTGTAGTGTAATATCCATCCGCCATCTGAAGGAGGCCTGCATCCTCCGCATCCTCAACGGTTGCATCCGTCAGTATAGGCACACCCTTGAGCACCAGGTATACCTCAGCCCCCATCTTTTTTAGTTCACCTATCATGAAGCGGTCAAATACAACCTCACCGGCGTTGTCTGTGAAGTAGAGTACTCGGGGGCTTTCAGTCCGTAGGAGAAAATTTTTTACCTCCTTAAGGTGATTTACATCCAGACCCTGGCGGTAATAGTTAAGGAAGTTCTCCTTCAGAACCTCTGGACCCGTTATGGCATCCATAATTCCGTAATCAAGAAGGTTTCCCACAACAGCCAGCGTCCCCGCAGATGTTAACTTGTCCTCCGCCTCCTTATGAAGCATCTCAGCAAGGGGGAGGAGCTCCTTTGCAATCTTCGTTGACCTTCTCTTCATCTCCCTGTATGGATCCTCCTCCCCAAGTATCTTGTACGTCTCACGATGCACCTCTGTGGCTACTTCAACGGATGATCTCTCATAACTGTATTTCTCATTTAAGATCTCAAGGGCTTTTTTCATTATTCTGTATTCCGCCTCCTTCCCTCCCCCTGCTAGTCTAATTTCGTACAGTATCCTCCCCAGAAGACATGGAACGCACTGCGGGTGTATCTTCATAGAAAGCACCTCTGAAGCCGGTAGAACAGGGAATACCGGGAGCATTATAAAGGCTGTGGTTTAGTCTTTAGAGATGCATCTTCCTGCTCTTCTTTCTGTATCCCGGATCATGTACTCAACCTCCCCATAACTTGGTGGGGCACCAACACCAAAAATTCCTCTCACTGTCGGTAACTGGAAAAGAAAATAGGTCTCCCTTACCGAGTAAGGAAAGAAAACCCCGAAAAAACCAATTACAGCTCTCTCATCAAAGGTGTACTTTGGCCTCCTGCCCCTTCTTTCCCATCTCCTTCTTTGAAGGTGCTGTTTACACCGGGAAAGGGTACTGTCAAACTCTTTCTCTTTTATCATAATAAAATCACGCATGATCACAAAGGTGTAATCCCATTTACCAGTCCTCGTCGCCAGAATTGTTCTGTAGGAATACTCAGGATTTATCAGAACTGGAGCGGTTCCCTTAAGAACCTCCGACCATTTCTCTAAAGATTCGCGGAAACCATCATACACAAATATCGCTGAAAGCATGGAGGGGAAACGGTGATCTGTGTACTTCTCAACGACAAAGTACTTCTTCTCCAAATCCTCCAGAATTCTCCTTACAGCCCCCCTCTCCATATGCCTGGTTATTTTAAAGTAGATTTGATACTCTCTCGGAAGACGATTCATCTTCTCGCCGGGGGTTGATAGATTTTTTTTTGATAAATCTTTCGGATGAGACACATGAGAGAGAGCAGAAACGAAATTCTTAGAGATTCAGATAACGTAAAGGAGGAAGGGGTGAATAGAGGTTTCATATTTGTAGTTTTCGCATTTTTTGTACGGATCCCCGGGGTATCAGAACGCCTATTCTTTTAACAAAAGATGACAAAAATCAGAAGGAGGAGGGGAGGTGAATATAATATATCCTATTTACGTTTTTCGCATTTTTTGTACGCCTGATAAGCAGAAAGGCGTACAAAAATTGAGAAAGATTGAAATAACCCCTGTAAAGATGTCACATTTGCCCTCAAAAAGGGCACAGAAAAGAAAAAAGGAGGTGAGACAAAATGAAGAGATGGAGTATGAGTTTATTGCTGGTCGGGCTGGTTATTGGCCTACAGGGCCTACTGGTGTTCGATGTAGGGGTAAGCGAGGTGAATGCTACTGCAACAACATATACCTTTAAAGTGTATGTAAAATACAGCGATACCAATCAACCTGCATCATACGAAGCAGTGCGTCTAACTGACACCACTACAGGCTCCAAAACTACTAAATATACCGACGGATCCGGATATGTTACATTTACACCTTCAGT
>JAGHBW010000040.1 GCA_021160765.1 Thermoplasmata archaeon | reverse complement strand
TCTGGATCGTACCTTACGTTGTGTATAATGAGCGCCTTTGCACCCGCCCTCTTCGCCGCCTTCATCAGGTCACCGTTTGGAGGGAGGTTCTCACCGTTCCTGACCACCACCGCCTTCCCCTTAACCCCCTGCATGGGACCCCCCTCGTAGTTCTCTATATAGGCTATCTCAAGGTCGTCCCTGAAGTCGTTCCAGCTGTACGACCAGGAGTACCCCTGGAAGACGTAGTCAATGGCGTGAACGAACTCTATGGGCTCGGCCCCGGGGAGAGGAAACCTCCCTGCCGGGCCGTATGGAACAAGGGCCAGATAGGAGGATCTCACCTCAAACAGCACATGTGGGTGCCGCTCAACGGTCACATTGAGGTCGGCATTTGAGAGGTAGGACACCACAGATTCAACTGCCGCCTCGCAGCTTTCAGTGCCTGTGAGCCTGGGTCCGAAGGAGTAGAGCAGGTTAAATGTCTCCCTGGCAAGATATGGCTCAACAAGGATGACCTCGGTCTCCTTCCCCCCTCCACCCCCCATAATGGCCGCCGCACCTGCAACTGCAAGTATAACCACCGCCGTTAGGGCAAACAGCAACTTCTTCCTTTTGAAAAAGAGTGTGGGGATGCTCATGGTTCTTAATTGTACAGGGTGGTTATATTAGTTGCGGGTGGCTTTTTTGAACTCTGTGAGAATTGGAAGATAACTGTTTTATTCAGGATGAGTGATTTCTCAAACCGAGGAAAATGCAGAGGGTAAAGGGGCAGATTGTGGACGTAAGAGAGGGTGACATCTACCCGGGCGTTGTCTGCCTATCTGGAGGGAGGATCAGAAGTGTGGAGAGGGGGGAAGGGGGGAGGAGGTATATCCTTCCAGCCCTTGTTGACTCCCACGTTCACATTGAAAGATCATTCCTCATACCCTCCCGCTTCGCCTATCTCTCCCTTCCCCATGGAACGGTGGCGGTGGTGGCAGACCCCCATGAGATAGCCAATGTTATGGGCTCCCTGGGGGTCATCTGGATGATTGAGGATTCAAGGACGGTGCCACAGAAGATCTTCTTCACAGCACCCTCAACCGTTCCAGCCAGCCCCTTTGAACCCTCCGGTGCAATTCTTACACCGGATGAGGTGGAGGAGCTTCTGAGGCTGGATGAGGTGGTTGCCCTGGGTGAGGTCATGGACTACCCGGGGGTGATTGAGGGAAGAGCTGAGATTGTGGAGAAGATAGAGGCTGCCAAGGCTCTTGGAAAGCCTGTGGACGGCCATGCACCGGGGCTCACTGGAGATGAGCTTAAAAGGTACGTCTCAGCGGGTATATCCACTGATCACGAGTGCACCACTGTAGAGGAGGCGGAGGAGAAATCGGATATGGGGATGATAATACTCGTCCGGCAGGGGTCCACAGCAAAGAACATTGATCTTGTGAACGCAAGGGGCAGGAAGGCCCTCTGCACCGATGACTTATCCGCCCCTGACCTCATCCGCGGGCACATGGATGCCCTTCTTAGAAGCGCTGTTGAGGAGGGGCTGGACCCCCTGGAGGCCGTTGAAATGGCCTCCGCAACGCCCAAGGAACACTACCGCCTTCCAGTGGGTTTACTTCACCCCGGGGATCCCGCTGATATGGTTGTGGTGGAGGACCTTAAGGAGTTTAAGGTCTGGGAGGTCTTTGTGGATGGAGAGCTTGTTGTGAAGGATGGGGTGCCGTTATTTGACCTGCCCCCCTACCTCCCTGTAAACAACTTCACCGCCAAGCCCCCACCACTTTCCCGCCTTCAGGTGGAGATCAGCCCGCCTGCCGTGGTGAGGGTGATAGTGGTGAGGGATGGCACACTCCATACAGATTCACAGCTGGTTGAGGTGGAGGAGGGGGAGGTGCTTCCAGACCCTTCAAGGGACATACTCATCGCAGCATCCCTGGACAGATATGGAGGGGGTGGTGTTGGAGTGGGCTTTGTAAGGGGTGTTGGGATAAAGAGAGGGGGCTTTGCCCTGTCCGTCTCTCACGATTCACACAACGTGGTGGGGGTCGCCGTTGACGCAGATTCATTGGAGAGGGTTTTAAGGGAGGTTGTGGAGATGAAAGGGGGGATAGCGGTCTACGACAGAGAGGAGGTGAGGAGGATGCCTCTTGAGGTGGCAGGGCTGATGACTGGAATAAAACCGGAGAGGGCGGCGGAGGGGATAACGGAGATTGAGGATGTGATACAGGGGATGGGATGCATCCTTGAGCACCCCCTCTCAACCTTGAGTTTTCTCTCACTTACTGTGATACCGAAACTGAGGCTAACCCCTCTAGGGCTTTTTGACTCTGAGAAATTCAGATATGTTGGCCTCACAGAGCAGTTAAAGTAGGCGGTAGTAGAGCCTCTGCTTGTCCCTCCCCTTGCTCTTCTTGGAGAGGACCTCCACACCCTTAAGCTCTTTCAGGTTCTTAACATGAGTTCCGCCGCAGGGGCAGGTGTCCACGCCCTCTATCTCAATTATCCTGACCTCCTCTACCGATTGAGGGAGCCTGGAGACGTCCACCCTTCCATCGCTGAACCTCTTCAGAACCTCCTCTCTGGGGAGGAAGTAGAGTTTAAGGGGCCTTCCCTCATCTATCAGCCTGTTTGCCTCCCCCTCCAGCCTTCTTATGTCCTCATCGGTGAAGTGTGCTGGGTAGAAATCTATGTGAGAGCGATCGGCCCTTATCTGGTTTCCCACGGTCCTGACCCCGAATATGTCAAACGCAAGGGCGGAGACCAGGTGCTGTGCGGTGTGCATACGCATGTGGGAATAGCGCCTGTCCCAGTCTAAGATGCCCTTCACAGATGTGCCTCTTTCAGGGAGCTCACCCTCCAGGTGGTGCTTTATCTCCCTCCCCTTCACCACCTCAACCACCCTGGCCTCCCCACCATCCCAGATAAGTCTTCCCTGATCAGTGGGTTGCCCTCCACCTGTGGGGTAGAAAAGCGTTCTGTTCAGGACAACGTAATCCTCCTGACCTCTCACAACCTCCGCATCAAACTCCCTCAGGTAGCACGCCTCAAGTGAGTGAAGGTAGAGGAGGTCAGTCAATATTTACTCCCCCTTCTCAATCTCCTTCTTCAGGAATTCCAGATAGTCCTCCTTGGAAAGAAGGTTCAGGAGCTCCTTCTTGTTGGAGAGCTTCACCTTGAAAAGCCAGGAGTCGTAGGGGGCGGTGTTGAGGACTTCAGGTGAGTCCACAACCTCCGTGTTCACCTCCACAACCCTGCCGGAAACAGGGGAGTAGATGTCCTCAGCGGCCTTCACAGATTCAATGGTTCCGCACGGCTCACCCTGAGTTACTGTATCCTCAACCTCCGGCACCTCAACATATACGATGTCTGTCATAACCTTGGCTGCGTAATCTGTTATGCCCACAGTGGCAGTGTCATCGTCCACCATACACCACTCATGCGTCTTCGTGTAGTAAAGCCCGTCCCTAAGTTCTATATCCTCTATCTTTACCATCCTCTTCACCTCTACATCTTCTTCGGATCAACAACCTTGGCTGGAACCCTTCTTCTCCTTATCTCCACCTCCAGGAGCTCTCCGAAATCGCTAAGTTCCTTTCTCACGTATGCCAGCGCCATTCCGGTCTCCTTCCCAGGAACGAAGGTCCCGGAGGAGACCTTCCCCACAAGCTCCTCCCCCTTATAAACGTTGTACCCCGGGCGCGGGACACCCTTCTCCAGCATGAGAAGGAGGGCCAGTTTCTCTTTAATACCCTTCTCCTTCTGTTTGAGGAGAGCCTCCTTTCCTATGAAGTCGTGGTCCCATTTGACCACCCACTCGCAGTTTGTCTCAAGAGGTGTTCTGTCCCGATTGAAGTCCTGGCCGGAGAGGAGGAATCCCTTCTCCAGCCTGAGTGTGTCCCTTGCCCCCAGCCCGCAGGGCCTGACCTTGAGGTCCTCCCCCTTCTTGAAAAGGAGGTCCCAAACCTCCCCCGCCCCATCTTTTTCCACAATGATCTCAAATCCGTCCTCCCCAGTGTAGCCAGATCTCCACACAAGGATCTCCCTCTCAAGAGAAGGAAACCTCATGTAATCGCAGTGAAAGAACCTCAGGTTGGAGAGGTTGTAATCAACTACCCTGCTCATAAGTTCAGCAGCTCTGGGTCCCTGAACGGCAATTATGGCATACTCGTCTGAGAGGTTCTCAATCAGCGTGTTTGACCTGTGGTTCTCAAGCATGTGCTTTAAGTCCTCCTCAATCATTGAGGCGTTGGGGACGACCATGTACTCGTTCTCTTCCAGCATCCCCCCTATCATGTCGTCAATGATCCTTCCAGATTCATCAAGCATGTGGGTGTACTTCAGCTGCCTCCTCTTCATCTTCACGAAATTGTTGGTGAAGATGTAGTTCATAGTATAGGGTGAGCCAGGTCCGGATATGAGGAAGTTTCCCATGTGCGAGACGTCAAACACACCAACGGAGTTTCTAACCGCAAGGTGCTCATCTCTGATAGAGGAGTAGTAGAGTGGAAGCTCCCATCCGTGAAACTCCGTAAAGGTTGCACCCACATCCTTCTCCCTGTCGTATAGGGGTGTGCGCTTCATTTCAACCACATCCCCCTCTATTCAACCTTAGGATATAGTTTTTTTTCTGCGGCTGCCCCATCCCACCCCCCATTTCAATTCCTGATACAAATAATTAATATACTCATATAACAAATATCCTCTCTTGGGGATGCTGTGTTTAGCACCGTTGATGACCCTAGAAAGAGGATATACGGGCGGGTTCTCTCCTCTGTGGATGGTGCCATTGTATTAAACTTCCCATTACTCTTTTTCCATACGGTATTTATATCCATTGCACCGGAGTACTATCCCATCCGACGTATTCTTCACCTTGAAGAGGCCTTTCTTGGTGCCACATTAATTGCCCTCTTCTTCGCCCTTCCATACCTGAACTTTTTTCTGCTCATTGAGGTTCATAGGAGGGCGAAGAAATACATTCTGAATAGAAGAGACCTCCTGGTCTTTTTATGGGTCCTTGTAGCGATGGTTGTGCTCTCCCTCTTCGTCTATAATTTCTCGCTGGAGGAGTACTATTACGACAGCGATATGGCGTTCCTCCACTACTGGGCAATGGTTCTGTTTACACTCCTTTTCTGGTCCATCAGCTGGGTACGGATGAAGGATGTGGAGAGGCTTCCCACAACCCCTGGAACGGAGCCCGGTATAGCATACGATTTCAATATGGCTATTGGGCTTCACCGCAAAACAACGATATCTCTATCTCTGCTTCGCATATCCCTAATCCTTCTTTTTATCATAGGTTTTGCTGAAATGTGGGATACCGAATATTATGGGGGTATGCCACTCACATCCCTCTATATCCTACTATCCGTTGTGTGCACTTTTCTGGTCCTAGGGGTTTTTGTCTTTTTTCCGCACAGCTTGAAAAACACTGTGGATGTTATCCTGCTCATCCTATTTGTTCAGGATCTGATCTTCTTCCTTCTGCCAATGATACTTCTACCCACCGAGCCCGCCTATGACGATGAGTTGTTTTTCCTCCTTTTAATCTCCCTCATTCTCATACCCACATCTGCGATACCTTTCATCTCACGCCTCTTCATGAATGGAGTGTGGGGGAGGTGGTACAAGCATCTGCGCAGAGGGGGGTGGGTTCCGGGAATGGATTACTTTATAAGGGGTCTATCCTCAGCAAACTCCATTGTTGCTGGGTTCTATCTGACCGTGGTGATCTACATATCCAGCGACATGGGTGACATAACCTCCCCCTATCTCTACTTCTCTCTGACATGGGCAATTGTCGCCTTCTCAGTGCTGTTGCTCAGTTATATGAAATCCCCATTGGCCCACACCGCCCCAGCGATTACTGCAATATTCACCTTCGTAATGATCATCCGCATCATTGGTGTGGAAGACTTCCCGCCCTTCTACCTCCTTCCGTCCCTCATCCTGGCGGCTAGCATAATGGGGATAGTAATATCAAAACACACTATGGAGGAGGGAGAGCGGGTCAAGAGAATCTACTTAAGTTGGCTCTCCTGGTACTACTTGCATTCCCCCTTCAGGCTGGAGGATCAAAAACTGAATGAAGATTCATTATCTGAGAAGGAGAGAGGAGATTTGGAGGATGTGGAGGGTGTAAAGGATTACCTGCTGGTTGTCCCCATCTGAGGAGTGAAGTTTTATTATCCCCGGGGCAATTATGTTTGTATGGCCATGAAATCAAGAACGTCTATTCTGTTGATCACATTGGCAGTTGTGGTTCTGCTTCTCTCCTCCTACCTCATCACCACAACTAGGAGAGAGGAGGTAAAACCCAGCCCGCCCACACCTCAACCTCCTCTGGCACAGGTGGAGGGGTTGAACATTCCCATAGACACGGATTCAAGAGGCACCAATGAGCCTTCAATCGCAGTATCGCCGGTGAATCCGGACATAATGGTGGCTGCTGCAAACGACTACAACGGCCCCAGTGGGGACGCCTGGGTTGCCTACTATTACAGCGAGGACGGGGGGAAGACGTGGACGAAGGGCTGGATACCGGGATATCCTGGAAACCCCTCACTCTCCAACATTCGCTCTCCCCTTTACGGTTTTAACGGAACAGGAGACCCCGTTGTGGCATACGACATGGACGGGAACTGCTACATTGCAGGTATTGCATTTCAGAGGGCTCCCACGGCACCCTTCCCCAAGAAATACTCAAACATCTGGGTGGCCAGGTCAAACGACGGCGGGAAGACCTTCCGCTGGCAGGACATCTCTCTCATAGTCGGCCCCTCCATGAGGACAAAGTTCAACTTTCACGACAAGGAGTGGATCGCTGTAAGCCCGGTTAACGGAGATATCTACTGTGTGTGGGCCGCCTTTGCCACAAGGGGAGCGGTTGTGGCTAACATGGTCTTCAGCAGATCAGAGGATGGGGGCAGGACCTGGACGGATCTGAAGATAATATCCGAAGTGACAAACTTTCAACTTCAGAATCAGGGTTCCTACGTTGAGGTGGACGATCAGGGGAGAATACACGTCATATGGATTGATTACGGTGTTAATCAGATAGTTCACTGCTACTCCGACGACCGTGGGAACACCTTTACCACCCCTCGCCCCATAGCACCAGTTGAACCCCTGCCCAGAACGATTCCCGGCAACTCCTATCGCACCCCCACCATGCCCGCCATGGCCCTTGACAGAAACCCTGTAAGCCCCTACTACGGCTCCGTTTACATTGTCTATCCCACCGCAAACAGCACCTCCGACTCCGTAAACGGGGACATAATGATCCTCTACAGCAGGGACAGGGGGAAGAGCTGGAGTGAGCCCAGAAGGCTGAACAACGACAATACCACTTCGGACCAGTTCTTCCCGGCAGTTGCAGTTTCAGAGAACGGCTTGGTGCACGTTGTCTTCTACGACAGGAGGGATGACCCGGAAAACAGGCTTATCCATCTCTACTACGCCATCTCCTCCGACGGAGGGGAGACCTTCCCCCTTCAGTTCAACGTCACAGAGATGCCCTTTGACGGCAATGCTGGAGGCTCCCCCGGGGCCTCCTCAGCATTCATAGGGGACTACATTGACATTGACCTCTCTGGAGGTGTTGCCCATCCAGTCTGGACGGATGCTAGAAATGGTGAGCCCACCTCCGACGGGCTCAACGCAGACCTCTACACCGCCTGTGTAGCGTATTACACGGGAAACCTCACTTCTCTTTAGCGTGGAGGGTCTGATGTACGCCGAAGGGTCCGAACCGGTTTTTTAAAGGGATGCAGCGGTTGGAGAGAGCCAGTACTTAGCAATTTACATCCCGCACTTCTCAACACACATCCTTGAGATTGAGGAGGAAAAAGATGAGCAGAGCTTTCTGGGATATATGCCCTATATCCTGACTTCCTTGTTAGTGACCTCAGTGGTTGTGCTTCCCATTCTACTGAAGAAGAGGAAGTAAAGAGAAGAATCTTTTAGGCTCCCTCCCCAGGGAGCCTATCTCTTCTTTCTAAAGATGGAGAGGTACATCACATCTGACGCCCTTATGATGGCCCCATAGTCAAGAGGATCAATGTAATCCATCTCTTTCGGGGTCAGAATCTTTGGAAGGATCTCCCCAGGATCCACGCACTCAAATATCTTGAAGCGCTCTAGAAACCTTTTTGAGACCTCTTCGGTCTCTTTTTTTGTGAAGGTGCAGACGCTGTAGATGATATACTCCCCCGCCCTCCCCTCCGCCTCTTTCAATATGGAGAGCTGTTTCTCCGGGAATCCCTTGAGGTCCCGATAATACTTCACCTCTGGATTTCTCGCTGCAGCTCCAAGCCCGCTACAGGGAGCATCCACCAGCACAACCTGATGCCTCTTCGGCCACCACTCCACCTTAACTGGGACGGAATAGAGCTCCGCCCTTCTCTCAAGATTTCTGAGTTTCCCCCGATTCCTGTCGTAGGAGAAGACCGTTGCACCAAAATAGGCCATAGTCAGCGATTTCCCCCCGTTGCCTGCACAGTAGTCCAGGACGTCCTCTCCAAGCCTGGCTGCCACCTTTGATATAATCTGACTGGACGGGTCCTGTACGTGGGCCAGTCCTCTTTCAACCACAATTGAGTACCTCCCCCGGGGTTCAGTTCTGAGAGCAGTTTCAGGCAGGAACTCCTCTGCTTGAAGCCCCTCCTCCTCAAGGGTCCTCTGAACCTCCACCCTGCTCGTTCTAAGTAAGTTCACAGCAAGGTACGTTTGAGCCTCCCTATTTACATGGGAGAGGTATCTTTCATCTCTTCTCAGCACTTCGGCCACAGCCTCCGAGGCGGACACCCGGATGTGGTAGGGTGCCTCCTCTACCAGCTCCTCATTGAATCCAATTTCCCCAAGAGCTAGCTTGATGTAGTTGCGGGGGGTTTTGGGATAGGACATCCTCTCCAGAACGTATTCATACAGCACCTGATATCTTACCACCCGGTGTACGGTCTCTGCCACCCTCTCCCTCTCCTCAAGGGTAAGGCCAGAGCGAGGCAGGAGCTCCCTCAAAACTCTGGCCATTCTTCTGCCTTTTATCCACTCCTCCACCGCCTCTTCCGCCACCCTTCTTAGGCGTCTCTCCATGTTTGGAAAGAAAGGATATGGGGCTTTAAGATTTGCGAGGTTAACGTTTTTATATCTACCACACCTCTTTCCACTTCAAGGAGGCTGAACGTTGTTCATCGTTGACGTAGTGACGGGGGTTTTGGCTGCCATCTCCACCTTTCTCCTCCTGCTATCTCTTCTCTCCTACATCCGTTCCAGGGTGGGGGCTCTCCTACTCCCCCTTCTGGTCTTTTCAATTCTTGCCTTCAAGAACCTTGCCCTTATTGTCTATGTCTTCCTTCATCCCTCGTTTCATCTCCCCCCACTTCATCTACTTCTGGACCTCCTGCTTCTCCTCGCTCTTGGGCTCTCTCTTTTGAAGGGAAGGGGGGTGGGGGAATAGATGGAGGATCCCCTTGAATTAAAGACCCGCAGGAGGATATACGAGGTGTCTCCCCCCGGGGGGACCCACCCCCCAGTTTTTTATTTTTCATGCTTATACGGGCTCGTATTCTGCTTGTCTAATGAGGAGGAACATCTCTCTTCATTTTCATAAAGCAAAAGTTAAATGATATGTGGAAGGGGGTCATTATTCTGTTGTAAGTTGGGAGGGGGCGCCTCTTTTCAGCAAAAGGTCCACCTGACACACCTCACAGAGAAAAAGACATATATAGTATTAAAAGAATTTTAAATGGCCTTTTTGGCACATAAAAGGAGGTCATTATATGGAAAGTTCCGTACCAACAGATTATTCTGGCCAATA
>JAGHBW010000115.1 GCA_021160765.1 Thermoplasmata archaeon | reverse complement strand
GGTGGAGGGAGGGGTGGAGGAGGGAGGAGGCTGAGCGATTTCTGCTGAGAACGCACACAACGGTTAACACCATCAGGTACCTCTACCACAACCCGCACCCCCCCTTAAGGGTCTTCTCCGTGGAGAGGGTGTTTAGAAACGAGGCTATAGACGCTCACCATCTCCCTGAATTTCACCAGATTGAGGGGATTCTTGTGGAGGAGGGTGCATCGTTGAACATGCTCATCGGGATCCTGAAGGAGTTCTACCGTAAGATGGGCTTCCCGAAGATCCGCGTGAGACCCAGTTATTTCCCCTACACTGAGCCGTCGCTGGAGGTGGAGGTGCTCTTCAGAGGAAAATGGATGGAGCTGGGCGGAGCTGGGATATTCAGGCCGGAGGTGACCCTTCCAACGGGTGTTAAAGAGCCGGTTTTGGCGTGGGGACTGGGTCTTGAAAGGCTGGCAATGATGATTATGGATGTGGATGATATAAGAAAGCTTTACATGTCTGACCTCAAATGGCTTAGGGAGGTCCCATACCCAAATATAAAAGGAGAGTGATGCTGTGCTCGGTATAGAGAATGTTGTGGGCTCCGGCGTTTTGAAAACTCTGGGCATTGGGTGTGTAACCGCCGTAGTGGTGGTGGCAGTTCTGGTGATCATATTAATAGTGCTAATATACCTCATCGGCAGCGTCTTTGTGGTTCTTATAAAATACCTTCCCGCTACAGCGGCTGGGATCCTTGTATGGTACTATACTGGGAACATCCTCTACGGCGTCTTAGCCTTCTTCGTGGTTCTAGTACTCCTTCTCGCGTGGAAGAAGTCGGGCTAATCCCAGTTTTTAACCCCCTTCTCCCTTCTTATCCTTCTTGAGTGCTCCTTTGCTTTTTCAACCTCTGGCTGACCGAAGGGCTGAAGCCCTCTTAATATGGCAGAGTACAATGTGAAGATGTGCCAGAAGGCTACAAACCTCCCCACAGAAGCCTCGTTTACCTCCTGGTACTCTATCCTCAGGTGGGGTATTCCCGCCTCCTTAAACGCCTCAATGCTTCCCTCAGCCTCCCATCTTAGGGGGGAGTCCTTAAGCGGGAGGACAAAGAGAGCACTGACGTTCTCCCTTCCCCCCAGTATCCTCTGGTTTGTATGATGCTGACATTCCGGCCCCTCCATCACAAGGGTTGTCATGCCCCTCCCCTCCTTCCCCGTGGATTCGTGAATGAGCTGTGTTATAAGGGAGGAGAAACCGCTCAATCCCTTGGAGTATATGGGAACGTAGAGGATCTCCCTCCCGGCCTTCTCCCACAGGTAGTACCTCCATGCAATTTCATAGAGGTCCCCCCGGGGGGAGAACCACTCAGAATAAGCTGTCCTTACAGCGCTGAGGTACTCATCAACGTTGAGCCCGCACAGGGAGGAGGGAAGAAGTGCAGTTTCAAAGCCCCCTGAGAACCTGCCATCAACGTCTGGTGGGTGGTCCAGCACCCACCAGCCCCTCTCCTCCGCAATCCTTCTTAAGGGGCTGCTCCCCCTCTGGGTGATCACCGCCCCTGGAAGGTGGGTGAACCACTCCATTGCCTCAAGTGTTGTCTGCGTTCTTCCTGATTTAGAGATCACCAGCAGAAGTGCGTTCTCCCTTGTTCTCCTCCTGACGTAGCGGAGGTACTCTTCATCCACGGTATTCACAAAATAAACCTCCGGGTGCCCCCGATACAGCAGAAGGGATGAGTATATTCCCATAAAGGTGGTAATGGAACCTCCATGGCCCACAACTACCAGCTTCTTGATGTCCACCTCCTCCTTGATCTCCCCTGAAAGTGATTTTACCCTTTTGAGGTCCGGTTCCGAATTTATGAAGGGCACCTCCTCCTTTGAGGGGTGTTCCTCATGTGGGGGATCTATTCTTGACCATGGGGTTCTTGGAATGTTCTCCGTAAAAAGCTTCACACCCTCACCCCCCCAGCACACACCTTGCATACTCCCAAGGGGGATACTCTACACCTCTCACAAACTGGCTTTCCGCAGGATGGACAAAACCCGGTTGCAGGTCTTCCGCAGATGTGACACAATCCAACTATGGACAGTTGAACCACCCCCAACGAGAATCACACGATATGAATTAAAACCTTCTCTAATCAATCTCAACACAATAAAAGAAGTTTTAAGTATGACTTGTCCAATAACACGCCGTCCCCTGGACGAGGTGTCCACATGAGAACTGCTATAGTGGCCGTGGCAGCAGCACTTGTTCTTTTCAACGTTGTATATTATGTAGTCTCACCCTCTACAAACCCTCATAAGCCAGGGGAGGTTAATGAGTCGGGAGGTGAGGGGGATATTGAGGAGATCAAGGGGGATTTTGTTCTTGTGGTGCCGGATTTCAGAATAGGGGACAGGGCGGTCTACCACTACACGGTAAGGGCTCTTCTATATTGGGAGAACAAGACCAGCGGGGAGTGGGAGAGGTACACGATTGTTGGTGAGGGTACGCTTGTTCAGGTGGTGGAGGGGATAGAGGAGCAGGAGGACGGCTTCAAGGATGTCCACAGGACACTGAAGGTTACAGATGACACAGAGGCCACCTTCACCCTGACCATTGAAGGCTCTGATAAGGACACGCAGACGATCCCCGGGTCGCTGTCTGCACTTCACAGCGCATATTATGACCTGTACAACCGCAGGATAATAAAGAACTACAACGAGGGCTCCATACGTATAGACAAGATACCGGAGCTGAAGGTAAGCCTTAACTACTCAGGGTGGTTGAGAAGCTATCCCAACCTGAACGAGCCAATGGTCCCAACCCTGGACGAGAGGATATATGGAGGAGGAAGGGAGATCACCGTTGGGAAGAAGGGAATATTTACCGCCAGGGTTGAGGGGTCCGATTTCAATCAGACCTATTACTGGAGGGCTGTCAGGTCCGGAAAGCTCTACGGCTTGAGGAGTATGCAGATAAACGTCACTTCCAGTTTCTTCGGATTCCTCAACTTCAACAGATCCTTCTGGATCTCTGAGGATTCTCCCTTCGTTTTGAGGGGCTATACCCGAACGAACCAGTCCTACGAGGACAGCACGTCTAAGTTGATCGTTGACCTGACAACCACCAGGGACATAGAGAGAAATGACAATTTGAGAATAGGGGAGCAGAAGATAAGCTGGGGCTCCTGTCCCGGGAAACACTACTGGTCTGTGAGCCCCGGGGGGGAGTTCAAGAGCTGGATGCTCTCCCCAGACGATGGAAGTGATTCCTCATCCTTTGACGTCTTTCCACTTTCAAGGGCGGTGGAACTTGCAATCAACAGAAGCGAGGGGCTTAAGTCCTTCCTGGATGAGTACGGTGCTCCTGAAAGTGCATATCTTACGGGCTCCATGTTCAACTGGACAGAGGACACACTTTCAAGAAACCGCACCTACATGTGGAACCTGACCTTCGGGTACGCCGCCACCGAGGAGGAGGCGAACCAGGTTTACAGGGAGACAGGAAAGCCCCCCAAGTTCTCCTATAACATCCTTGTGGCCAGAACGGAGATAAGGAACATAAAGGGAGAGGTTGTTGAGGTAAGAGAGTATGTGATGAAGGATTATGGAAGGGTTTATGGTATGGCGTACATGAACAGAGAGGAGGTGGGTGACAACATCCTGACAATATCATCTGCAGAGAGGCTTCTTAAATCGGACAGTCAGATCAGAAGCAAGGTGTACCCCTCCGGGACACTTCAGGAGAACTTCAGGTTCTTCTTCGTAATGGGTGCTGTTGGCTACACAAACAATCCGGGCCTCATCCTCACCAGCTCTTTAACGGGATTGACCCCGCCCACCTCAAAACTGACGTACATGGTTCAGATGGACACACTATACTCCAGCGGGAACACGTTCAGCGCAGGTGTGGACGCACAATCTGGACAGCTACTCTACGTTCTCTCTGTGGAGGGAACGGACCTAAAATCAATATTCTGAGGGAGCATATATGAGAAAAGGTATTGCGGCGGTCCTTCTTGTTCTCCTCCTCTTCAACATATCCTACTCCTTCTTTAAAGAGGGTGAGTTCAGGCCTCCGGGTATTAACCCCTCCACCCCCATCGTAAACAGCGCAGAGGGGGAGAGGGAGCGGTTCAACCTAACGCCGCCTAGGATCTCCGAATTCTACCGGTTTAAAACAACCTTTTACTCCTCCCTCAACTCAGCGAAGATAGGGGTAAACCTCACCTATACGTCTCGCTCCGAGGGGACGTTGAGGGTTGTAGGGTACGCTACAAGAGAGGATTCACGAATGATAAAAACCCCCTCTCTCGTAATAGAGGAGAACTACAACGGAAGGAGGGTGGCACACCTTTCAACCCCAGGAGGGGTTGCTGAGAGCAGTGGAGATTTTCAGACGGCGATAAAAAGATATGTCCGGCTACAGGACCTGGAGATCTTCCGCGTAGAGGAGCACCAGAATTTCATTGGGGAGGGTGGAAGGAGTGTGGAGGAGGAGTACGTCGTGTTCCCCTCCAGCAGCACTCCACAGACCCTCTGGTCTGAACTTCTTACCAGGCTTCCCTCTGTGGAGGAGGGGAGGACCTATTGGGCAAACCTGACCGTGGACCTCTATCCACTGCCCCTCCCGCCTCTAATGTTCAGGTTTGCTCTCACTGTTGAGAGAATTGATGAGGAGATTGCTCAACTCAGCCTGTTCGGGGAGGGGGCGGGGGTGAAGGTTTCAGGCCGGGCAACCGTTGAAAAGGGCTACCATTTCCCCATCAGCCTCAATCTGACCGCTCAGGGTAGGATAAACGGATACAGCCTTCTGATCAACTTCCGTAAGGAGCGTATATATGGTGTTAAGGGGAGTGGAGAGGTGCTCATGGTACCTCCTTTTGGCAGTAATATGGAGATAGAGCTCCTCCCCGGGGGGCTTCTTCCCTCCTCAGGGAGCAACTTCAACAGAAGCCTCTACGGGGCAACGCCAGAGGAGATTGAGGAGGCGGTTAAGGACTTCTTTTCTGAGAAGGGGCTTGAAGTGTTGAGGGTAAAGGGGGTTCAGATAACGCTGAATACGTCAGCCAGACCCTCCTGGAACCTCACAGTTGACACCCCTGTGGGACAGTATTTCGCAGAGATTGATCCCGAGACCCTAACGGTGACGGAGTGGGGTGAAGACCCCTCCATATACCTGGGAAAAACCACACCCCCGGGGAGGAGGCTCACCCTCTCATCCCAATACAGGATCATGAAAAAAGCCGCTCCAGAGGGGTTCTTCACACTGAGCGGTGAGCCCAACCCCACACTGAAAATCTATCTTTACCAGGCCCCACCACTCTCCATCATCACCCCACCCATCCC
>JAGHBW010000050.1 GCA_021160765.1 Thermoplasmata archaeon | reverse complement strand
GTAGTGCTCCGGCTCCGGCCCCCGGGCCACCCCTACCCTCCAGCTCCTCCATAAGCTCCCTTATTCTCATGTCCTTGGACTTCACAGCGAAATAAGCCAGAAGGGCAAGGAGGATGAGTATAACCACAAGTACAATCACAAGGTAGGTGGCTAAAGTTGACGGCAGATAGACTTTCTCTACACTCATTACCGATGTCACGGTGTTGTCATCGTATGTTGTCTCCTTCAGCGACTTTCTCTCATTCACTGCGACCTCAATCTTGTGGCTTCCCTCGGTGGCCTTCCACTCAAACTCCACCTTTGTGCTCTCTCCGGCCTTCACCGAAACGGTCTTCGCCTGCGGCAACTCCTTCCCATCTATCTTAAGTGCCACCCTCACGTCCTTGGCATCTGCTGTTCCTTTGTTGTATATTTCAACGGTAATTAGTACAGTCTCCCCGGGGGCTGGGTTCCTCTTTGAGAAGGTGACATTGCTCTTGTCCACATAGAGGTTCGGCACTCTCACATCAACGGTGAATGTCACTGTAACCTGGTTATCCCTGTCTCTCCCGCTGTCAGGGGTAACCTTGATCTTAATGGTGTAAGTTCCCGCTGTGGGCTGGGAGGTGAAGGTTATTGTAGCAGTGACCTCCACCTCATCCCCGACATCCAGCGAACGGGAGGATGGAGAAACACTAATGTCCATCCCGGCAGGCGGGAAGGTCGGTGGGGTGATTCTTATCGTGTCCTCAGAGTTGCCCATGTTCCTCACACGGAACTTTATCCTTGTCTCCTCGTTGGAGTTTACAACCACAGGCTCCTCCTCTGTTATCTTCTCCACAACTACCCTGCGGGCTGTCTCCACGGTAAGTGTCAGTGTTTCGCTATCCTTTACGCTCTCATCAGACCTGGAGACCGCCTCCACTGTGAAGTCGTATGGACCAGCTCTAACGTCGTCAGGATCCCTAACGCTGGTCAAACTCGGTACAGTTATTGTTACATTAGCGATTACATATGACGATTCGCCTGGGCGCACAGTAATGTATTCCTTATCCAAACTGGCCCACTCCTTCTTCGTTCCCTTGACCTCCAGGCGGTATGTGTCAACAGAGTTGCCCATGTTCTTTATGCGTATCTCATATGTTGCGCTCTTCCCTGGCTCTGCCTTCAGGCTTGTGTCTGGTGCAGATATCCTAACCTCCCTGACCTCATCTATGTTCACAGTTAGGGTTATCTCATCTGTAGCCTTGTTTCTCTCGGCAGCGGTCTTACCGCTCCTCTGCGCCTTCACAAGAATGGTGTACGGCCCTGCCAGCGCCTTGGTGTAATCTGAGGATATTGTCACTTTCACATCAATCTCTGTACTGTCCGTCCCTGACGTTGAGCCGAACTCCGCCAGGGAAACCTTTGTTTTGGAGAGCGTTGCCCAGTCGTACTTGTCGTCAACAGAGAGCTCAAAGGAGTCGGGGCCGTTCCCCAGGTTCTTCACTGTTACCTTGAAGGTTACACTGCTCCCGGGGGCAGCGCTTATCTCCTCAGTACTGGCCTCCAGCTCAACTCCATAGAGCTGCGTTACCTCCACTGTGAGGGTGAGGGTCTTGGAGGTGGCATCCACATTTTTGTCATATTCATCGTCGTCTCCCCTTGAAACCGCCCACACTGTGAAGGAGTAGGTGCCGACCTTAGCGTCCACGGGCACCTGAACAGTGAAGTACACAGTGACGGACTCCGAGGAGTTGACCCCAAGAACCTCTGAAGGATAGGAGACCTTCCAGTCGCTGTAGGACTGAAGCTGCTTGCCCCAATCAATCTTGTAATCGTCCACTCCCGTACCGATGTTTGTGAGTCTCAGAGTGAACTTCACCTCACGATAGTTCTGTCCCTCCTGAACGGTGTCGGAGGTGCTCACCCAATCCACGCTGGACACCAGGTTCACACCGTAGGCCTGTTTGACCTCTGTGTATATTGTAAGGTCATGGGTTACATCTTCCTGACCCGGTTTCTCAGCGGGGGAGGTTGCCCTTATCACAGTCTTGAACTCTCCTGGCGCCTCCTTGTTTGGAACCTCTATAGTCACTGTGATCGTCTGTACACCATTCGGGGAGAGAGTCTGGGTGTGGGTTGTGCTCAGAGTTACCCACGCAGGATGCTCTGAAAGTTCATCCACAACCTCTATATTGAAGGAGTCAGAGGCCATTCCGGTGTTGCGCACCTGCAGGGTGTAGGTGACCTTAGCTCTGGTGCTTCCGCTCAGGTAGGGGGTTACCTCCTTTCTGTCCTCGGTGGTCTCAAGCTTCACCCCCCTCTTGGGGAGTATATTCACCGTTAACACAAGGGTGTCCGAAACGTCCTCATCGCCCCTTGAGACCCCTTTGAAGGTGAAGGTCTTCTCACCGGAGACGTCGTCGGGAACGGATATGTTCACCCAGAAATACCCAATGGAGTTGCGGGAAAGAGTCATGTAAGTTATGGGAAGTCTGGTTCTCCCATCGCTATCATATACACCGAAGGTCACCCAATCGCTGTTCGCTGTTGATGTAAGATCAATGTCTATGGTGTCCTCTCCGGTCCCTGTGTTCTTCACGGAGACGCGGAAGGAGACGGAGGAACCCGGATCAACGTCCTTGCTTGTAGCAGAGCCGGGTATGAAGAGGTCCACACCGTAAATCTGCTCCACATCAATTGTTATTGATTCGTTGTCATATACCCTGCTGTCGCTGTTGGAAAACACCCTGAACTCTATCCTGTTGCCAATGGAGGGGGCCTGCTTGTCTGGTACTGTCACTCTAACCTTTACGTTTCTGCTCTTCTGCGGGTCAAGTGTCACAGTGGAGGTCATGATCTGTACCCATGTGGAATACGACGTGGTAACCAGTTTAATCTTGAAGTCGTCCCTTCCATTACCCTTATTGGTCACGTTCAGAGTGAACTCCTTCATTTGATTGGGCTTGAGTTTTGCATAGGTATCAGGAATGGCAAGCAGAACCTTTCTGACCTGAAGGACCCTGACCTTCAGGGTTATATTGTCCACCTCAACATCGTCCTGGGAAGAGGTGTTGGTCTGACCCTCAGAGAAGGCCCTGATGGTAACGTTGTACGTTCCAACAGGTATGATTGTATCCTCAATTGCGGGAACATAAACCTTTACCTGAACAGTTCTCTCCTGGTTGGGGGTCAATGTCAGTGTAGGTGGGTTTATCACAATGTTATCAAAGGGCGAACCCTCATCAGCCTTTACGTAGAAGTAATCCACCTGCCTGGTACCCAGATTCTTCAAAGTTACGTTGAAAACCGCATAGTTGCCCGGGGAGGCCTCCTCATAAGTGTCCTGTGAGAAGAGGTCTCCGGCGAAGTCATCCGCTATAGTGGTTATAAAGGTCTCAGTATCGTACACATTGGGGTCGGAGGTGGAGGTTGCCTTCACAGTGACCATCACAGAGCCCAAGCGGGGGTCAGCACCGGTTAATATCTGAACAGTCAGGGGTATGATCTCATACTCACCCGGGGCGAGGACCCGCGTGGTGAGGTTCTGATTTGGTATTATGAACTTGATCTTGTCCCCATAATCCTGGTGGATCTTGGTCAGCTGGAAGGTGTCGTTTTCGGTACCCATATTCTTGACGATCACATCATAAACTATTGAGGAGCCGATCTTTATCTGACTTGAATTAGTCCCCGTATAGACTGAAACAGCGTGGAACGGCTTCAGCTTCAGGTAGAGATTAAGGTTTCTGATCACATCGTCGCTGTTCACGTAGGGTGTTCCATTATCGGACCTCGCGTACACCCTGAAGGTGTAGGTCTTCGCCTCAACCCCAGATGTTGTGGTGGGCATGGTCACCTCAAGATAAGCCGTTTTCATCTCCCCGCTGTTCATTTCAATAGAACGGGCGGAGTTGTCAGCGAAGTAGAGGGAGTAGAGACCAGAGAACTCATCAGGGGCTGAATCCACCCCTATCGTGATCACATCCTTTCCACTGCCCCTGTTATAGACAGTGATGTTGAACTTGACCTTCACAGGATTGGCCACTGTGGAATAGCCAGCAGCTAGGTTATCAGCGTTTGATGTTATCTCCACATTGTAGAGCTGCGGGATCTGGACGATCAGAGGCAGGCGGAAGTACTTTGATGGATCCGAACGGGATGAGCAGTTCACGTAGAAGTTGTAGTTTCCGGTTGTGGCGTTGAAGGGAACAAACATCGTTACAGTGAAGTTATAACCCTCAGATGGGCCAAGCTGTTCTATGCTGGGACTGTCCAGTGTGGGATTCCACGTGGAAACAAGAGAGGAATCATCTGCCCCGACGGAGAGGTCAAAGTCATCCTCGCCATTCCCAAGGTTCACTGCCCTTAACCTGAAGGTGACGAACTTCCCTGGGTACCCATCAGGAACAACGGCGGAGTATCCACTCTGGGGCTCTATCTTCACCCGGTATGTCTGGTTAACGTTTGCAGTGAAGAGCTGATAATCGGACGCAGTTGACGATCTGGTAGAATTGGCCCAGAGGGTGAAAACGTACGGCTCTGTGGCAAGGGCATTGCTGGGTGCCCTTATTGTAAGAGTTATGTTGGCGGTCTCTCCTGCACCCAGGGTCACGGAATTGGGGTTGATGGATGGTGCACTCCAGCCGTGCAGATCAGATACGGAGAACTTGATGTTGTCCTCGCCATTTCCTGTGTTCTTCACCTGGAACTTGAAGGTGGCGGATGAGCCGGGGTCAACACTCTGAGTAACAACAAGACCCATGAGAGAGAGGCTGAAGTACTGTCTCACAAGGGCTGTAACCTTAGTTGAAGCTGTGGCCCTTGGTGTTGAGGGATCATACATGGAGGTGGCGTTTATCCACACCTCCATCTTGTCCCCCGCCCTTGGCCTGTTGGAGGAGGGGGGCGGGGTGATTACAAGAGTAGTATTGTAGCTCTCCCCCGGGGCTAGGTCTGAACCGGTATTGTCTGAGGAGAGGTCCGCATTCCAGCCCTGGCTTATGTACTGAGGTGGAACGTACGTTGACAAGGCAAAGCGGTCATATCCATTTCCAATATTTGTAACTGTAACATTGAAGACCACGTATGACCCGGGGCTTATGTCCACGTATTTTGTCCCTTCGGAGCTAACGGCTACGTTGTAGTTCTGCTGAACGTTGGTTGTTATCACAGCTATCGCCTTGACGGAGGAGTTTCCGCTGGAGACAGCCTCTATAGTTGTGGAGTAAGGCTGTGCCCGGGCGGTATAGGGAACAAAGACCGTCATATTAACGGGCATCTTCCCACCAGGGGGGAGCTGGGAAGCAGAATAGCTGAGCTGTGGTTGCACCCAGCCAGATGGATAGCTTACAACCCTCAAGGTGATAATGTCATTTGAGTTGCCCGTGTTGGTCACGTTGAAACGATATGTCACCGTTGATCCCTTAGCCACAGTCTTGGGCGGGGGAGTCTGGATGGAGACCCCGTAGCGGGGTGTTATTCCCGTAACCGTGTAGGTGCTGGCGGTGGAGTTCGTGGGGTCCGTCTGGGAGGTCACCCTTATCATTACTGTGAACTGATCTGAAACAGATGCGTTGGAGGGTGCCGTCACGATAAGGGTACCCGCTGCTGAATTTCCGGATGATATGAGGGAGGTGGACACCAGTGTAATGGTGGCCGTCCAACCCTTATTTCTATAAACCTGATCATAGGTGATGTTCACCGTGTAGCGGTCAGCATTTGTGCCCTCATTAGTTATGGTGTAGGTGTACTGGGTACTCGTTCCAGGGGATATGGTCTTTGATGCAACAGGCACTGTTATTGAGACTGCATATGCTGTGGCACCTCTTGAGACTGGGGAGATGAGAATCATCCCAGCAAAACCACTCAGAAGGACCATCACCATAGCAGCCATATTGAGATATGCTCTTTTTCTCATACTTCATCGCCTCTTCATAATCCTTATTGAAACCATCTAGTGACTGGGGCGATAAATCGCCAGAGGATATTTAAACATTGCTGGGATTTCGCATAACATTTCTCATTCTTTTTTTTGCATATTGCCAGATATGTTTTGCGTATGTAAAGCAGAAACGCTTTTAATGAACAACGCTATTCTCTGAAGCGTGAAGAAGAACTTCGGAATACGCATTGATGATGATGTCCTAAAAAGTTTAAGCCTCTCTTCCCACCTTACCCACACCCCGGTATCAAAATTAATAACACCCTTTATTGAGGAGGGATCAAGGATTATTCTGGGTTCTCTCCTCCTCCTGATGGTGGACAGGGAGGCAGTGATAGACAGGAGGGCTGTGGAGGAGCTAATAGGAGAGGTACTGGGAGGCCCGGAGGAGGAGTTGAGGAGCCCACCAATGATCGTCAGGAGAATGGAGGAGATCATGGGGAGGCGGGAGATGGTAAAGGATATGGAGAAGACCTTCCCCGGGGTCTCCTTCTCTTCTACAAAAAGTGTATCTCTCAAAGGGGATCTGAAGTCCCTTCTTCTTGGTATGGGAGAGGAATATCTGAAGAGAGGTGGCTCACTCAAAAAGCTCCAGATTGATCTGGGCATGAGGGTATTCATGGAGAATTTCCTCAGGATATATTACCGCAAGTCCGCCCGTGGAACTCTGGAGGAGCTCAAGGAGGCGTGGATGATAGGAGAGAGGGCACTTCAGGACCTTGCAGAGAAGATATACGGAATATACTCCTCTGAGGTCAAGCTGACTCCAATTGAGGCCATAGAGATAGGGGAGTTTAGAAAATAACCACCACCTAAGATGTGTAATATGCATTATAGCCGTACGTTCTTAGAGCCTCCACCATCCTCATAGCCCACCCTCCGGTGGGACAGGAGAAAACGTACCGGAACTCCCGCGGAAGTGACCTTATGCCACCTCTCAATCCTCCCCTAATCGCATTTTTAACCTCCTCCTCGTCCAAGGGGAATCCCTCTGGAAGGGACACCTGCACCCCACCTCTATAATTGACAAACACCACGCCCTCATGGTTCTCCCCCTCTGACCACCTCCAATCTTCTATCTCCTTTTCCAGCTCCTTCAGGACTTTTTCAGTTTCCCCTGGAAGGTGTACTATCTTCACCCTTTCCACAGCCTTTGTTATGGTGTCAAGGTTAAGCTCGTCCAGGGCGTCCTCAATCTCCCTCCTTTTTACGGAAACATTTCCCCCTCCCGTTATGGCGCAGTATTCCACGACGTGGGAGGATATGTCTGCCGTCCCGATACGTTTAGCCTGTGATATTATCTCCTCCTTATCCATACCCAGAAGGGGTCTTAGTATGGGAAGAGATATCCCTCCTGATGCCGCATGGAGGTTCTGGAGGGTCTGAGAGGAGACCTGGCCCAGAGATTCACCGGTGACGAGAGCCAGATGACCATATTTACCCGCCAGCATCTCAGCAGCCCGGTAAAAGAGGTGGCGGAGAACTACACCCTGAAGGGGTCTTCTCACCCTCCCCTCTATTTCAGTGAGGACCTCAGCAAAGTTCACAAGGTACAGGGTGGGGCGATAGCCGTGGGACCACGTCCTTACCAAAAGGTCCGCAACCAGCAGTGCGTCCCTCATCTGAAGAGGTCCTGCCAGTGAGAAGGTAACATAGTCCACCTCAACCCCCCTTCTCATAATGTACC
>JAGHBW010000129.1 GCA_021160765.1 Thermoplasmata archaeon | reverse complement strand
CTCCTCCCCCAACCCACATTGGCAAGCCTGAACACCGTTGCCCCGTTTCCCCGGGTCTTCCACGGAACAGTTGGATTGAGCCTCACAAGCCGTGGATAGCCCAGCAGTGCATATCTCTCTGTAATCCTGCTCAGAAGATCAAACGTAAGGTAGGTTGTGCATCCCCCATTGGGGGAGTCTGTATCGTCAATGGCAACAAAGATCTCGCCCATCGCTCATGCCATCTTCATCTAACAATTAAAGCTTTGCAAACTCCTCTTCCATTCTCCTCTCTATCCCGTCAAAGATCTCATCAAAGCTCTCATTGGGAACTCTGGCCATGCGGGCGATGTCCTCCCTGACCCTCATTCTTCTTATATCCTCCACCGACACCCCCCTCTCAAGCGCTTTGGTGGCAAGTCTGTAGAATTTCAGTATAATGTTGAGCATTCTGTACTGCTTCCTCTCAGGGCAGAAGGTGTCCACCTCGTGGAAAGCGTTCTGCTGGAGAAAGTCCTCTCTGAGCATTCTGGCCGTCTCCAGCACTATCTGCTGTGCTGGTGGTATCGCATCAGGTCCAACAAGCTGTATGATCTCCTGAAGCTCTGACTCCTCCTGCAGGAGTTTCATGGCCTCCTGCCTCCTAGAGAGCCAGTCAGGAGAGACGTTCCTTGCCCACCACGGTGCAACCTTCTCCAAGTAGAGTGAATAGGACTTGAGCCAGTTTATTGACGGGAAGTGCCTTCTGTCCGCTAGCTTTGCGTCCAGAGCCCAGAAGACCTTAACTATCCTCAAGGTGTTTTGGGTGACTGGTTCTGAGAAGTCACCACCGGGTGGTGATACCGCTCCGATGACAGATACGGAACCAACCCTACCATCCGGAGTACCCACCTCAACAAGCCCCGCCCTCTCGTAGAAGTTGGCGAGCCTTGAAGCCAAATAGGCTGGATAGCCCTCCTCTCCGGGCATCTCCTCCAGCCTTCCCGATATCTCCCTCAAGGCCTCTGCCCACCTTGAGGTTGAGTCTGCCATTAGCGCCACATGGTACCCCATGTCCCTGAAGTATTCAGCAATGGTGATCCCAGTATAGACAGAGGCCTCTCTGGCTGCCACAGGCATGTTTGAGGTGTTGGCTATAAGTACAGTACGATTCATGAGGGGTTCACCAGTGCGAGGGTCTACCAGTTTGGGAAACTCTCTGAGCACATCGGTCATCTCATTCCCTCTCTCCCCACACCCAATGTAAACAATTATATCTGCATCGCACCACTTCGCCAGCTGATGCTGGGTGACAGTCTTCCCGGTTCCAAACCCCCCGGGTATCGCCGCCGTTCCTCCCTTCGCTATGGGGAAGAATGTGTCAAGAACCCTCTGACCGGTGATGAGTGGAAGCTCCGGGTCATACTTCTTCGCAAAGGGCCTGGCGTGCCTGACAGGCCATTTCTGCATCATTGTTAACTCTTTCACCTCCCCCCCAGCTGTCTTCACCTTCGCCACAACATCCTCCACCGTGTACTCCCCCTCCTCAGCGATGAATGCTATCTCTCCGTTTATCACCGGGGGTACCATAACCCTGTGTTCAACCACAGGGGTCTCCTGAACAGTGCCAAGGATGCTGTTTGAGGTCACCTTATCCCCCACGGAGACCTTGGGCACGAAGTGGTGTTTTATCTCCCTGGGGAGCGCCTCAACCTCCACCCCCCTCCTGATGTAATCCCCGGTCCTCTCCATTATCTTCTCCAATGGCCTCTGAATCCCATCATATATCATACCCATTATCCCCGGGCCAAGTTCAACTGCAAGGGGTGTCCCAGTAGGATACACCGGCTCCCCCGGGCTTATACCTCCTGTCTCCTCGTAAACCTGAACAGTGGCAACATCCCCCTCAAGCCCTATAACCTCCCCTATCAGCCTCTCCTCTCCCACCAGGACCACATCGTACATTCTTGTGCCCATCATTCCTGCAGCCTTCACCACAGGGCCCGCTATCATCGTGATGTGGCCCGCCTTAACCTCTTCGCTCGTCATTCTTCATCCCTCCACTTACTTCTTTAACTCAATGCCTATCGCCCTCTTTATGATTCTGTCTATCGGGTCCTCCTCACCCACCTCCTCGGGAACGGAGACCACAACTGGATACGCTCTCCCTTCCATCTCCACTCTTCTGATCTCATTGTAGAGCATTTTATAGAAGGAACTGCTCAGAAAGATTATCCCCACATCATCCTCCACCTGTTTCCTGAACCATCTCTTGAGGGATTCCTCCACCTCCTCCCCCTGGGGGTACCATACCCTCCTAAACCCCACCAGAAGAAAGCCCTTTGCAAGATCCTCTCTGAAGGCCAGCGCCACCTCTCTCTCCACCTCAACCACCTCTTAGAACCATATTTTTAAGGACCGTCTCCCTCGGAACTCCGTGGAGGATTCCGAGAAGGGCCGTCCTTGCATTCTTCGCTTCCAGCCAACGCAGAATAAGGTATCTCAATATCGTACCCAACGTAAGTACATTCTTAATGTATATCTCCTCCGCCATGTGCATTTCAAGCAAATCCAGAAATCTTTCAAACATAAATGGCTCCCTCTCCACCTCCCCTTCAAGGGATGCCCTGCGAATCAGGTCTCCATACGGAGTGGAGAGCAGTTCCTCCTTGAAATCCCTTCCGGAGGAGAAGGCTATTTGAGATATTTTCCAGCTCTTTATTCTGCCAGTAAGCCCTTCCACAATCTTCTCCACCCTCTCTGGCTCACCTCTCAACGAGTAAGCCAGAGCGGTCTTCAAATTCAACCTGTCCACCTTCCATTTCCAATAATCCTCAAGGGCTCTTCTGTAGAAGGTGTCAAAGGACTTGAGCTCCTCGTGAAAGCGTTTGTAATAAAATCTCTCCGAGAGGTACATCACCCTCTCGTAGTCACCCTCCTCAAGAGGCTTTTTAAGCTCCTTAAGGAGCTCCTCCACATCCCTGACATCCTCGCCGCTGTAGTACTCGTAGAACTCCTCAAGACCTGCCATCTTCTCAATCTTCTCAATATCGTGTTTCGTCATTCTCCTTGTGGGAAGAATGGGTGCTCTTCCCACCACTCCCTCTTCCTTTCTTTTCAGGTAAAGGAGGGCAGAGGATATGTTCCTGTAAAAGGTCTCCTCCTCTAAGATACTCAGCACCTTTCTGAGTCTCTTAGGTGCCTTCATCTCCATCTCCTTTAGTGCCCCGCTATATATACCAAAGGTGCCTCTTCCGATGTCAAAAGAGTCCGCCGACGGCTCAACTTCCACTCTATAGCCCATGTTCCTCAGGAGGTCTACCGCCTCTCCGATACCACCGGTCTCAAGCAGGTTGTACATCTCTTGGGGCTCAAGAAGTCTGTTCCCCTCCGCCCCGTATCTCCCATTAAGGTAGGCCAATGTGGTTATGTGATAGAGATTTTTAAGTGGCCTGTAAGAGACGGCAGCGGCAATCACACCTACTGCGCCCATGATGGCGTAAGGATGTTGCTGTGCTATCCCAATCACACTTGTGAAGTCCACTTCAGATGGCCTCCTTTCCAAACAGTTTCTTTGAGATCCTCTCCCTGATCTCCTCCTCCCTCCTCCTCATCCTTCCCAGAAGGGTGTAGTCCCCTATGACCGAGCCGTCGCTGGATATAAGAAGTACACCACCCAGGAGGTCCTCCTGTCTGTATTCTTTCAAAAGGCTCACTACCTTCTCGGGAAGACCAGAATAATCCCCGCTGAAGAGAGAGTCCCTAACCCTCCTCCCATACTTCCCCTTAAGCCATTCAAGATCTCCCTCCCTTACCGGGAAGATATAACAGTTCTCCCCCACCAACCTCTCTCCCTCGTCTATAACCCCCTTAACCCATTCCCTGTACCTCTCCCCCTCCAGGCTCCTCAGCCTCTCCTTGAGCTGGGATATAACCTCCCATATCATCTCCTCCTTGGCCGAGGAGACCATCTCCTTTGACTTCCTGCGGCCAGAGGAGAGTATCAGATTCCTCACCCTTTCCCTCTCCCTCTTAAACCTCCTCTCCTCCGCCTCCCTGAAGGTCTCCAGTTCCCTCTCCGCCTCCCTCCTTCTCTCCCTCAATCTCTCCTCCGCCTCCTTTAGTATCCTCTCCCTCTCCTCCTCCGCAAGCTTCTCCAGCCTCTTCAGCAGGGTCTCAACTCCCATACCCCCACCTCGCTTGCTCAGAGCCCCACAGCCTGCATTATGAATATGGCCGCTATGAGACCGAAGAGAGCTAGGGTCTCAGAGAGTATGGCATATATAAGGCCAAAGCTGAAGATGTCCTTATTCCTAGCCACCGCTGATATAGAAGAGGAGGCTATTATACCCTGGGGTATGGCGGATATGGAGGAGAATCCATAGGCTATACCAATGGCGATCCCTGCGAACCCCACAGCCGGGATGGCCATGGTACTGCTGTTTTTCAGTGCAGGCAGCACCAGAAGTGCTATAACCAGCCCGTAGAATCCCTGAGTCATGGGAAGGCTCTCCAGGATCATCATTTTTATCTTGAGCTCAGGCTTCTCGGCGGCAGCTCCAGAGGCTGTTGACCCGGCGATGCCTATGCCAACACTGGAGGCTATCCCCGCAATACCCACAGCAAGACCAACCCCCAGAAGGATGAGGCTTTTGTTCCTCTCAACGTCCTTTGAATTGGCGTTGGGGTCAAAGGGGTTTGTCCCGTCCTTGTACTCCTGGATGTTCGTAACTCCATCCCCATCGGGGTCTTCCATAGAGTCGTCGCGAGAGGTGTTCAGTCCATACTTCTCCTCCCACTCGTCGTCCATCCCATCGCCGTCTCTGTCCGTTGTTGGCACTGGGGTGGCTGCGGCGGCCCCGGGGAGAGCCATAAGAACCGCCATTACCAGCACCCCAAGTACTGTTGCGAACATCGCTGTCTTTGCAAGTCTCTTCTCCAACCTACTCACCAACATTTTTCTGCACCTCCTGGTAGATGTACTTCTTTTCTTTAATAGTAGTGTAAATCCTGTTTCTCCCAAACACCTTAAACGGTCTGCCACCACCTTCGTAGAACTTCCCCATAAATTCAGAGTACTGAAGCCTCAGGGAGTGAACGATAGCTCCGAGAGTCTGAAGGGCGGTATTTATGAGATGCCCGAAGAAGAGCAGCACACCCGCAAGAAGGGCGAGTACTATTCTTAAAGGACCACTGCCCACAAGGAACATCTCAGCGAGTATGTTTATTGCACCAGCCATTCCGGCAGTTGCCAATCCAAGAGCGAGAATCCTGCTGTAGGAGATCCAGTCCCCCGCAAAGCCCTCCAGGTCAAAGATGGCAAACATCTTGGACTCCAGGAAAAGTAGAGCGAAACCTACAAGGAAAACCCCCGTAAAGATGAGGGTCTGGGTATGATTAAGGCTCCACATCTCAAGAAGGAGATCCCCCAGAAGTGCACCACCCCCGATCTCCATCAAAAACCACGAGACATATCCCGTTATGGCACCCTTAACGTTTCCCTGGAGGAATGCCCTCTGATAGAGGCCGAGAATAAAACCTATGTTCATCTGAATAAGCCCAAGAACAAGGGAGAGAGCGAATATTTTCATCGGGTCCTTCATTGGATCCACAGGGAAGCGAATCCCAAGTAGAGTTGCTGAATACAGTGGTTTGGATGGGTCTCCGTAGAAAAACCTTGGAACTAGGTCGCCGAAGAAGGAACCCATAGCGATCCCGGATATTATTGTGACGGTACCAACGTAAAGCCCAACGCGAGCGTATTGGCCCAGTCTCTCGTTGTCCCTCCCCAGGGTGTAATGAAATATTATAGAGAGTATGAGTATTACGAGACCATATCCTGCATCACCAATCATAAGGCCAATAAACAGAACGAAAAAGAAGGAGACTATCAGGGTTGGGTCTACGCTGTTGTAGTTGGGATGGCCGTACATCTCAACAAGGCCCTGAAGGTCACGAATACTCTTCGGGTTCTTCAGTAATATGGGGGGGTCCTCCTCCACCCGGGCCCCCTCCATATCCATGGCGTACTCCCCTCGCGTCACCCTCCTAACCAATCTCTTAAGCTCCCCGCCCTTCTCTTCATCAACCCAACCCCACAAAAAGGTCAGGTATTTTGATGCCCCTGCACGCCTCCACCCCATAAACTTCTCCTGAAGTGCAGTCAATTCCTCCAGGGTCGCTAGATATAGGGCTCTGTTCGCCCTCCATTTCCTTTCAAAAACCCCGGCAACTTCCTTCAGGAATTTCTCGCTCTCCACCATCCTCTCTCTGATCCCTTCCAATATGTCACCAAGATCCTCTCCCACGATCTCATATTCCCTCATAACCGACCTTAGATCCTCCCTAGCCACCTGATACTCAACGGTGAGCCTCCTCTTGAACAGCGGTGCGAGAACTCCCCGATCAATCTTGAGGAAGTATATAGCATACATCCACTCATTCTTCTTCACGTTCAATGCAATCTTATCAAATCCAACTGGCTGTTTAGACAGGAATCGCTCAACGTGTTCCGGTTCCCGGGTAATGGCAAAGCGGACATCAAATGATGTCTCGCCTAAAAGTAGCCTTATTGGAAGGGAGAAATATCTAAGCGGTTCGTACTGGCTATACAGCTCGTCCAGCCGTTCTCTCGCCTCCCTCTCCCTCTCAATTCTTCTCATAACCTCGGAGAAATCATCCAAGATCTTCCTTGCACTTTCTCTAACAAACTTCAGCTCTTCATCTATCCCCCCGGGGATCTTTATCTTTGCCCTCTTCTCCGCACCCATAACCTCCCTGAACGATGGCTTGATGATCTTCTCCCTCTTCATACCCTCCCTTACGTGATGTATCTTAAGTAGCTCTCTTTTAAGTTCGGAGACCTCCTTCAGATGTCTTGGAGCGTCCACTGCCCTTATCCCGGCGGATTTGAATTCTCCCGCCTCCCCCACACCCTCCACATGCATTATTGAGCTTTCATAGAGGGAGTGAAGAAGTGGGGGGAGAAGTTCAGGTGTTGTTGATATCCTGACCTTCAACAGGGCAGCGGGCTTCATCACACATCACTCGCCTATTACAACTTCAAGCGCATCTTCAACGGCCTCTTCAATATTGTACTGAAACTTCTTCTTAAGCTGGGAGGAGATCTTCTTCCCCTCCTCCACAAGGTGCTCTGCCTCCTTTTCCGCCTCCCTCCGCTCCTCCTCCAGTCTCCTTTTATACTCCTCCTTAATTCTCCTCTTCTCATCCTCCAGCCATTTTTCTATCTCCTCAAACCCCTCCTCCACCATCCTTTTAGCCTTCTCCCTAGCCTTCTTGAGGAGGGCCTCCACCTCCTCCTCCTTTTTGAGCAACTTGCCAACGCTGTCTTCCATAGCAGCACCTGACTATTCCTTATGAATGGGGCCGGCCCCATATCAACCAATATTTTATTAACTTTGCTCCCCCCGGGGCGCATGGATGCTCAACAGATGCGATAATGCCCTAAAAGAACGCATCATGTAGTCTTTAGAGGTGAAAGGACCCCTGCTATGTTGCGATAAAGTGAGAAGTATTTAGAAAAATTTAAAATCAAAAGTGGACATAGAACCTTAAGTAGTATCCGCGGTCAACTTGAGATTTTTGGAAGAAAAAGGTTAATAGGAATGGTTATTCTGAAGCGAGTGGTTAAAAATGGGCGACAACACAGTGAATGCAGGGAAAAAACTGGATTATATATTGAAGAAGACTGAAAACTTTCTTCAGAGTTTGAATCAGATAGGTTTAGACGTCTCATCTCCCTCCACAAAACTGAAAGAGGCGCGAAAACTCTATAGCCAGAAGAGGTGGGATGAGGCGCTTCGTCTTGTAGAAGAGACTATAAAAGAACTCCAGGCTATAAAAGAGGAATACAACAAAATGAGGGGGGAGGCTTCTTCAAAGGGAAAAGGGGTATATGCACTTTTCAGGTCTGATGAGGAGGCCAGTAGAAAACAATTGGAGGAATGGAAGCTCATACTAGAATCGTGGAGGGATGAGGGGTACGATGTTGGGGATATAGAAGAGGTCTTTAAGCAGGGTACCAGAGAGATTGAAGAATTCTTTGTAAAGATTAGCAGGAACGTGGAAAACAGTGAAAGGTACCAGAAAGAGCTAGAAGAGATGCTTAAAGACAAACGGCTCCCCTCCGACCTTAGGATCCAGCTTCAGAACATCAAGGAGAAGTTGAAGAACGTCAAGGATTTTGAAATGGTTGAGGAGAAGTTTCTGGAACTCAAAGAGGAGTATAACAAATACCTGAAGGAACTGGAAGAAGCTAGAGCAAGAATTGAGAACCTTGAAAAGAAGGGCTATTACGTGGATAGAATCAAGCTGTCTCTGGAGAGAGACTCCTATGACATATTCAAGGAGAGGTACAAAACCTTCCTTAAAAGTGTAGAGATGCTAAAAAAGGTTGAAGAGAAACTGGATGAGATATCCAAAGACCCCTATTTAATGGGTATACTGGGAGACAAGATAGAGGAGATAAAGAACCTTGTTAAGGATCCACGAAAGATTGAGGAGGTGCAGAAGCTTCTCAGCCCACTTCTTAAAGAGGTTAAAGCCAGCCAGGAGGGAAGGAGGAAAAAAGAGGAGGAGGAGGCTTTTAGAAAAAGAGTTTCGGAGGAAGCACAACTCTGGGAGGAGGAAGGTTTCAACGTGACCGTTTTAAAGAAGAGCTTAAACGATCCTGTGGAAAAGCTAAAAGAGGTGTATGAAAGGTACAACAACGGCGTGGAGAAGATAAAGGAGATGAAGAAAGAGTTGCTAAGCCTAGACGGTGTCGGTTTTGAAGATGAAATAGCTGATCTTGCACTATCACTTGTGGACCCACTTAAGGCGGGAGAGTATTCAGAGAAGGTGAAAGCTCTTGTGGAAAAGGTGGAGGAGCGGAACAGGGTTCTGGACCATCTTCAGGAGAAGGTAAGGCAGTGGAAAAAGTTGGGCTACATTCTAACACCTCTTGAGCGCTACCTCAAAAATCCAGGTGGATTAGATGAGACACTTCAATATCTCCAACAGTATCAGAAAAACTTTCAAAAGGCTGTTGCAATTGAGAATGAGATAAAGGACGTTCAGGGAGCCGAGTTGAGAAAGATGGCTAGTGAGGTCCTTGGATTGCTCAAGAACCTCTCCAACCTGGAACCTGCCCTTAAAAGATACCAGGAGCTCAAAAAAGTGATGGAGAAGGAGAAGGTTGTAAAGGAAAAGTGGAAGACCTTTAACGATGTTAGCAGGGGGTGGAGGGAGAAGGGGTACAACATAACATCACTTCTGGAGAAGTTTCTCAAAGTGAAGAACGATCCCGACAAAATAGATGAACTCCTAGAGGATTACAGAAAAAGGATTAGCAGGCTTGAGGAATTGAAAAAGGAATATGAGGGTATAAAGAAGGGAGTTTTCAAAGACCTAGAGGAGGAGATGGAGGCGCTTCTGAAGGACCCCGAATCCCTTATTGCAGCAGAGAGAATCCTGGCAGAAATAAAGGCGAGAGAAGCCAATCTCAAGTATCTAAAGGAAAAAATGGAGAAGTTTATGGAGAAGATGGAAGAGAAGGGTGTGAGTACAAGCACTCTAAGAAAGAAGATTGAGGAGGACCCCGCTCACATAAAGGAGATAGCGGAGGAGTTCAGGGATAGACTCAAAGAGTTCGCCAAAATAAAAAAAGAGATCATCACAAAGCTACGGGAGGAGGGGAAGGAAGCAGAAATTGAAAAGGTGAGAGCAGTGAATGATCCATACATGCTGGAAGATCTTATAAACAAATACACTCCTCTGCTTTTCCCTGAACTAGCTACAGGTGAGAGGGGCGTTGAGGAGCTGCTTAATGAGGCGCAGAAGGCATACAAGGAGAAGGATTATGAGAAGGCATTGGAACTCTATAACAAAGTACTGGAGAAGGATCCAGAAAACCGGAAGGCTTCATTCTTCGTCAAAAGGATAAAGGTTCTGATGAAGGGGAAGAAGGGTTGATACCAGTGATGTTTTTATACCAAGTTTTTATTCTCCCCCCGGCGTGGTGGGTTTCCGAGGACCATTGAGGTGCTAGACATGGCTGTAAGCGGCAGGGACGAAATTCTTTACTCCACGATAAGGTCCGTTAGTGGACCCCTCCTTGTTGTGGAAAAGGTCAAGGGAGTTTCCTACGGTGAAGTGGTTTATATAAAAAGCCCGGATGGGCGTCAGCGCCTTGGGCAGGTGCTGGAGGCGCATATGGATAAGGCTGTAGTGCAGGTTTTTGAGGGTACACAGGGCCTTGACATAGACAAGACCACCGTTCGTTTTACCGGGGAGACCATGAAGATAGGCCTCTCAACGGAGATGCTGGGAAGGGTTTTCAGTGGTTCTGGAAAGCCCAAGGATGGTGGTCCAGAAATAATACCAGAGATCAGAAGAGACATAAACGGGGATCCCATAAATCCTACTGCTAGGGAGTACCCCAGGGAGTTCATCCAGACGGGGGTCTCAACCATAGACGGCATGAACACCCTAGTAAGAGGGCAAAAGTTGCCCATTTTCTCCGCCTCCGGACTTCCGCATAACGAACTGGCAGCTCAGATAGCTAGACAGGCGAAAGTTCTGGGGAAGGAGGAGGAGTTCGCAGTGGTCTTCGTGGCCATGGGGATTACGGCTGAGGAGGCGAACTTCTTTATAAAATCCTTTGAAGACTCAGGTGCTATGAGCAGGACTGTTCTGTTTCTGAATCTGGCGGACGATCCTGCAATTGAGAGGATCATCATACCCAGGATGGCGCTAACTACTGCGGAATATCTCGCATTTGAGAAGGATATGCACATCCTAGTTATTTTAACGGACATGACCAACTACTGTGAAGCCCTGAGAGAGATAGCAGCCGCCAGGGAGGAGGTGCCGGGGAGAAGGGGGTACCCCGGGTACATGTACACGGACCTCGCAACAATATACGAAAGGGCTGGTAGGATAAAGGGCAAAAAGGGTTCCATAACACAGATACCGATTTTAACCATGCCTGATGACGATATAACACATCCAATACCAGATCTAACTGGCTACATCACAGAGGGGCAGATTGTTCTTTCCAGAGAGCTTCACAGGAAAGGTATTAACCCACCTATCAACGTTCTTCCCTGCCTCTCCAGACTCATGAAGCAGGGGATAGGGAAGGGTAGAACCAGGGAGGACCATGATCAGGTATCCAACCAGCTTTACGCTGCTTACGCTGAAGGGGTGGATCTGCGAGGGCTCGTAGCTGTTGTGGGAGAAGAGGCACTGACGGAGAGAGACCACAGGTATCTCAAATTCGCAGATGCGTTTGAAAGGGAATTCATCAATCAGGGTTTTGATGTAGAGCGCACAATAGAGGAAACCCTTAATCTTGCCTGGAAGCTTTTAACTATCCTCCCCAAGGAGGAACTGAAGAGGATTGATAAGAAGTACATAGAGAAATACTATCCAAAAGAAACCTACAACCCGTGACCTCTGATGATCCTCCCCTCCCTATCCATAACACCTCGGCGAATGAGTCTTCCCCTGATCGGTTCACCCGATTCGGCTGGTATCATGCTTATAACAAGAATCTCAAGCGGTTTAAGTCCTCTTTTCCTTCGCTCTTCGTTTATCCATTTGGCGGTTTCTTCAGTTTCCTCCGATACAACAATCCCCTCCAGTTTTTCTGAAAAAACTGCGCCACCACCAGTTGGATCATCAATAGGAACGATCTTATAGGGCTTCTGAAAGTTCTCCTCTATATACCTTCTCAATTCACCATACCTCTCCTGATAGGGCGAAACCACCTCTCCTCGCATCTCTTCTGCGAACCTATCAGTGGTAAGTCCCACAATGATCTCATCCCCCCATTCAAATGCCGCTCTGAGGAGAGCCCTATGACCTCTGTGAAGAGGGGAGAACGTTCCACCCACACACACCCTCAATTTCATCGCCTCTAAAACATACCCCTTAAAATTATCATGAGCACAACCACGAGAATGAACATGTAAACGAAGTTAAGGATCTTGGCCCTCTGCATCCTTTTAAACGCAGCTTCACACTCCTCAGAGCAGAACCTCTCATCCTCCGGTATGGCCTTTCCACACACTATGCAGTGCTTGTGCGGAGGAATGCGCGCAGATGAGCGATACTCATCGGATACTGGCTTTTTCTTTTTAACCATTCTCGCCACCTTCTATTGGATTTATAACGGTCCCTCTGAACTCCTTCCCCTCAAAAAAGCTTCTCAGATTCTCCAGATCCCTTCCGTTCATAACAACGGTCCTTATGGAGCTTCTATGAATAACTATAGCAGCGAGAGGGTCTATTACCATATGACCCCCCGCCCCAAATCCCTTCTCCATAGTGAGTTTCAGAAGCTCTTCAGTGTTCAGCTCTCTGTACATCTTGGCCCCGGGGTGCTTTCGGGGGTCTCTTTCATAAACACCGTCAACAGTGGTGAGGTTGAGAAACACCTCACCACCAACCCTTTCCGCCACTAAAGCTGCAACCGCATCTGTGGAATGTCCCGGAACCGTTCCACCACCCACAACAATTGGGTAGAGTTCCCCAAGAAGTGCTGCCTCTTCAACTGTAGTAAAAGGCTCCTTATTGGAGAGGTCACCGAAGTAGGAGGCCACCACAAACGCATTAAGTCTCGTCGCAAGAATTCCAATACCATCCAAAGAGTATTGGGACATACCTCCTTTATCCACCAGGCTCATGTACCTCCGAGCAATCTCCCCGCCACCTGTCACAATAAAGTACTGTTCATCCTCCTCAAGCCTCTCAACAAGAAGGTCACTGAAGGCCCCCAGATAATCTGACAGACCCTCTTCAGGGGTTAGCAGGGAACCACCTAAAGATATCACATATCGGGTCAACCTGTTCACCGGAGACCCAAATGTATTATTCACTATTTAATGTCACTTGAAGATCTCATCCAGTTCCTTCGGCTTATAGTCCTCTGGTGTCTTAAACGCAAGCTCCTCCGCCACCTTTGGTGGTGCCTCCGGCGGAGAGACCTCCTCTGCAGTGGTTTCCTCCACGGTACCAACGGACGTCTCTGCCCCCTGACCGTAGAGCCTGGAATACTCCATCTGCTTCTCCCTCTCCATCTGGAGCTGCCTTTCGCGTTCCTGTCTCCTGCGCTCTTCCGCCTCTCTCTTTTTCTTCAGAGAGACATGGATAAAGAGGCCAAGAAGAACCACCACCACCAGAATGACTATGATCCCCATAACCAGTCCGCTTATGGGGCTCTTCTTCTCCTTCTTTTCAGCCTTCCATCTGCTACCATCTGTTGGGTACAAATCCTCTCCGTCTGGATAGCCATCCCTATCGGTATCCCTATCCGTCGGATCCGTCCCATTAAGGTATTCCTGCAGGTTGGTTAGGCCATCACCATCCGTATCCACGTTAGCGTCTGTGGGGTCGTATATGTCAAGTCCATATTTCTCCTCCCAGCTGTTCGGTAGGCCGTCGTTGTCATAGTCAGATTCGTTGTAAATACCGTTGGCTATCACATAAATGGAGTCCTCCGTATAGAGCCCATTAGAATCGTACACCCTAACGGTAACTGTGAAGTTGCCTGCATGCGGGAAGTCCCAATACACGCTCTGCCCCACTGCGTTCTCCTGAAATCCATCTGATGCGTCAAAGTCCCATACATACCGAATTGAATCGTTATATGGGATGTCTGGGTCACCAACCGCTGATGCAGAGAAATAGTGGTGGAACAGAATGTCGTAGCTCTCGCCGGCCTCCGGTTCCACTATCTTCACCTGTCCTGGTGGATCGTTCACGTTGATCACAGTAATCCTTAATGTTACGTAGAACCTCAACGAGTTGGCGTCTTCGTCCATCACCGTTAAATTGGCGGTCAGGGGCGGGTATTTGGGAAGGTAGGTGCATTGGATACCGTAAACGTTCTCAATTTTGAGGGAGAGCTTTGCGGTATATGGATCGGTTTCCGGATCGTAGGTTAATTGATAGCTTTCATAGAATGAGAGGTCAGAGGAGATAAGGACCTGGCTCTGCTTCCCTATGTTTATATCCTCATCGCCTACCTTCAGCGTTAGGTTGAACCACTGATGTTCATATACTGTGAAATCAAGAACCTGGGACATTGTAAGATCCCTGTAGGTGTATGTCCCATTAGAGACCTGAGATATGAACGGGGGATCGTTTGTATTAGAGACGTTGAACCAGAAGAGCGCGGAGACGTTGGCACCCTGAAGATCGTCAACATATATCATAACCCTGTGAGAACCAACATCATCGTTCTGAGGCGTCCAGCGTATCTCACCAGTCTCAGGGTTAATGAAGAACTTGTTCTCCTCCTCCAGGAACTCCGCCCAGAAGTGGAACTCCGTGTTCCCGTCATTGGGGTCCTCTGCGAGAATCCGTCCATAGAAGGAGCGATCCTCCTGAAGTTTCACCTCAAACTTCCCCGGGGAGCTTATACCAAGTATAATTGGGGGATCGTTCACGGAGTCAACGGTGACGTTTATAACCAGCGGGTCGGACTCTGCGATGCCATCCGTGGCCATGAGGGTTATTCTACTCGTTCCGTACAGGTTCTTCTTTGGAACTATGTGCAGTGAATATCCAAACGGGTTTTCGTCCGTTCCATTTTCAAGTGTGACTGTAATGAGGCTTCCCGTGTATGATTTTCCCCATAGACCGCTTTCAGTTTTCAGGTATATCAGCAACTGATCTCCATCAGGGTCCTCAAAGAAGTTGTACACACCCTCAACATAAATCTCCGTATCCTCAGGAAGGTGAATCTCCCTTGGAGCGTTTTCTGTGGCGACTGGAGCCCTATTGAACTGCTCCACCCTCACATAGAGCTTCCCCTCTCCCTTGAGGCCGGGTCTATCGTAAACGGTTATATTACACTCGTAAAGCCCCGGCTCCACCCACGTTGGCACTACAGTTTTGTATGTGAAATAGACTTCCGCAGGCTTCTTGGATAGGTCATATGACCTGTTCCCTGCACCCAGTGTGACCACCTTCCCGCCAATGCTTCTTAGGTCCAGATTGAGATATGTAACGTCGCTCCACCCGTCTGGGTCAACCACTGTTATGTTGATGGTCATCAACTCCTTCCCATCATTATGGATAGGCATTGGTTTATGAGTAGCCCTCACTACCTGTGGGGGTTTCGGAGGTGGATAGGAGGTGATAAAGACCGTCACATTTGTCCCACCAGCGATTATGTCGTCAAAGCCTGCTGGATCCCTGTCCATGTTGTCAAGCTCAACTGTACGGTACACCTGTTTCGGCATGTCTCTACCGGGCTCAAGGTGTTTAAGCAGATATGATCCAGGTGGATAGGAGACGGGGCGGGAGGAGACCGCTGAGATAGACCAACTGTTTATGGCATCATAAGGGTCGTCCAGAGTGCTATCATACCAGTATGAAAGGGCATAATCGCTCCCGGTGGTGTTATCAAGTTTTCCAACGGATATCTCCCTAGCCCCCCAGTGATATATCTCCTGATGGACCTGGAAGATCTGGGAGGTGAAGCCACCGTTGGCAAGGCCGCCAATAACCCAGAGCATCCCACTTATCATGTTCCCATCAGTATCGTAATTTGAAGAGACAATGATATCCGGATAGGCTGTTCCAAGGAAGTCCCCGTGGGCTACATCGTAAGCACATACTAATCTGGAGCCCGAGGTTACAACGGTACCCACATGGTTGAGGGAGGTGACGAAACTTCCCATCTGAGTGTTGTTCTGAACGTAAATCCGCGGGTAGAGTGGGTTTCTCGGGGCGTAGTAACCCTGAACAACCATTATGAGGTCAAGATAGTTGTCTCTATTCATGTCACCCAGATCAACCAGCCCCCACAACCATGGGGATGTGGTTGAGACGGAAAAGGTGATGTTCTGCGTCTCGTTGAAACTCCCAGAACTGTATTTTAAAAGTGAAAATTTCACTGTGCCAATATAGCCGTTGCTATTTTTAACACCAGTAACAACAACCGCATCAACGTCTCCATCGTTGTCAATGTCCCCGGCTGCCATGTCCCAATGGCCATCCTGATAGTAGGGATGAAGTATCATTACAGGAACGTTTGAGAAGTCCACATAATCCTGAAGAGTGAACGTCCCGCTTCCATCGTTTTTGAAGTAGTTAAATCGGAAGTCCCTCTCCACAAGACCAGATGGAACTCCATTGGACTGATCGCTATAGGGGTCGTTGAATATTCCCCACGCCAGTATGTCGTCGTCCCCATCCCCATCCACGTCAGCCACCACCATCCTGACGATCTTCTCATTGGTGGGGAGTGATATCGTCTGACCCTTTACAAAGTTCGTCCCCTGTCCGTTGTTGAGATATATCTGTATCTTCTCAAGACCCCCTGCAGCGATATCCGGACCGTTCCCTCCATCAAAATTTCCGGTATCCAACGCCCACACCTCAAACCCAGGATTATCTGTCCAAGTCATATTGGGGGTAAAACCATACCTGGTCTTCTCAACTTTGGTGGGTACACCCTCTCCTCCTCCCTGAGGAAGGAAAGCAACTGGAGTGATTAAAAATAGAAGTCCTACCAGCGACACTAAAACCTTTATCCATTTCTCGGCCATAAGTCATACACCACCCAGATTTTCTATTTTCAAAATCCAGTATTGACGTGTCAGAGGTATTCATGATATCATTTAATAAAAAACTTTTGGTTTCTGGCCACTTCTCCCCAACGGTTAAATATCCCTTTCCAATATCTCTTCCTCTGCCCATGCAGGTGTGGTCTAGCTGGTTAGGACAAGGGCCTTCCAAGCCCTTAACCCGGGTTCGAATCCCGGCACCTGCACTCATTATTGTCTAATTGTCCTCTAAGCAACGTAAAGGGATTCGAACCGTAGGTCCTGTGCGGTTTCTAAACTGATATAAGAAACGATGAAACCGCACAGGCCGGAAGAAACGATCAAAAAGTATTACCCCAACGGAGTTTCTTCCAGGTCGAATCCCGGCACCTGCACCAAATTACTTACGTCAATTGTTTTTCTGTTCTCGCAATTTGGTGCTCAACAGTGCTTATAAGACGGTGAAAGGTTGGGAGATTGTTTAGAGCTTTCACCTGACTTGTGAGGAGGAATGTGCGTCAACGAGAGCCCTCCTCACAAGTCCCGGCACCTGCACTCATTATTGTTTAATTGTCCCCCCATCACTTTTTTATTTTGGACATTACGTAAGTCTATGCGGATTGACAGGTCAGAGGATACTTTCTCCCACCCCTCCCCCGGGGGAGATTTTTTATCTTTCAAAGCTAAAAGAGCAAATGGTCATGAAGATCTACGTACATGCTGATCTGGATGCTTTTTTCGCTTCTGCAGAGGTTCTTAAAACCCCTTCACTTCGTGGAAGGGCATTTGTAGTTGGATCAGAGAGCTATAGAGAGAGATACAGGGGGGTTGCACTAACCGCCACCTATGAGGCAAGGGTGTATGGGATAAGGTCTGGCATGAGTATTGCAGAGTGCTACAGAAGATGCCCCACACTTCTCTACAGAGAGCCCGATCACCCCCTCTACCGAAGGCTATCGGAGAGGGTGATGACCATTCTATCGGGCTTTACAAACAACCTTATCCAAACCTCTGTGGACGAGGCATATATGGTGTTTGACGGGGAAGTAGAGGACGTGATAAGGACATGTAGGGAGATGAAAAGTTTTGTAAAGGAGAAAACAGGATTAACAATGAGTGTGGGTGGTGGGGCAACCCCCATTATAGCCAAGATTGCCTCCTCCCTTTCAAAGCCCAATGGGCT
>JAGHBW010000161.1 GCA_021160765.1 Thermoplasmata archaeon | reverse complement strand
GGAGGCTATAAAGAGAGGCGCTGTGCCAGTTTCCCCGGGGAGGGCCGCAGAGGCTCTGAGAATTCTTAAAAATGCAGTGGAAGAGGGGGCTGTGGGGAACTTCACAATACTAACGTGCAGTGGGGTGATGGGGGAAAATGTGTTGAAAGATGTGGGAATAGAAAACTTCAGAGTTGTGTGTGAGGTGGGGGAGAGAACTACTAGAGAGGACACTCAAAGAGCTGTTAGGGCGTTCCTTGAGAGGGGGGTTGACCTGATAGCTTTTTGCGGTGGTGACGGGACACTTCGGGATATTGTGGAGGTTGCAGACAAAAGGGTGCCCCTCGTAGGGATCCCAGCAGGGGTTAAAATGCATTCAGGCATATTCGCGGTGAACCCAGCATCTGCGGGAAAGCTCCTGGTTAAATTCCTTCAACGAGAGATTGGGATCGGAGTCGGAGAGGTGATGGACCTTGACGAGGAGGAGATGAGGAAGGGGCGGTGGGTGGTTAGGCTCTACAGTGAGGCTCTCTATCCTGTTGAACCGGAGCTTGTTCAATCCTCAAAGATGATGATTGATGAAATTGGGGAGCAGGAGGCACTTCAGGACATAGCTGATTACGTGGCGGAGATCGTAGAGGGGAACAGAGACACGCTCTTCCTGCTTGGTCCAGGTAGCACTCTTAAGAGGATTGGAGAGGCCCTAGGAGTTGATAAAACACTTCTTGGTGTTGATGCCTATTTCAACGGAGAACTTGTAGGAGTTGATCTGGATGAGAGGGGCATTGTGAACCTCCTTAAAAAGTTTAGGAGGTCAAAAATAATACTGAGCCCCATCGGAGCACAGGGGTTCATCTTGGGAAGGGGAAATCAACAGATCTCACCAGAGGTCTTAAAGAGGGTAGGGGTGGACAACATCATCGTTGTAGCTACCCCCGGGAAACTCAGACATACGCCGTTTCTCAGGGTTGACACGGGTAGCAGAGAAATTGATGAGGAATTTTTGAGGAGGGGATACATAAGGGTAATTACAGGATACAGAAGGGAGAGGATGATCCCCATCAAGATGTGAAGGGTTAGGAAAATTTTAATATTGTGGGCTCCAATAGCGGAGTGATGGTTAGCAAGAACAAAAAGAACAGCAAAGAGTACCCTGACGTCTTTGATGGCCCTTTAAGGGAGAGGAGGTATGGGCTGAGAATAGACGATGAGGTGGAGATACAGTATATCGCAGGAAATGAGCTGAAAACCATACGCGGAAGGCTTCTTGAATTTAAGAACGATATAGAACTGGTGGACGAGGAGGGGTACTACCATCAAATCATATACGACTGGGTGGTTGATATTAAGGTGATCAAACACAACCGTCCCCCCCCTTCGGAGGATCAAGAGCTCCTTTCAATGAAAAAGCCGAAGAAGGGGGGAAAGAAGAGCCCCCCACCCCCACCGGACCAGGCGTACTTCTAACTCGTTGTACGTTTAGACGTAGTTGAGTACGTCAATAGTTAAAGTTATATACCCCTGGAGCTATCAGGGGGAGATGACAGATCCCGACGATCCCTCATATTTTCTGTTTCAGAAGGGCTTCTCCAGGGCCAGAGAGAGAATAATTCAGAAGTTGGCCGTGGAGATACTGGAATCCAAGGACCCATGTGAGACATTCAGATCCTGGAGAGAGGAGTTCGGAATCACACAGCAGGAACTCGCCAGGGAGATGGGAATCTCCTCCTCTCAACTGAGCGACTATGAGAACGGACGGCGGAAGAACCCCTCACTTTCCTTCATTAAAAGGCTCGTATCTGCGTTAATATCACTTGATGAGAAAAGGGGTTCGCCCACAATCAAGAAGTACTCTCTGGACATAGTGGATGAGGCCATTTTGGACATGGGTGAATACCCGCTCAGGATACCTCCAGACAGGTTCATAGAACTGATACAGGGACAGCTGGTCTGGGAGGAGAATGTAAAAAGGGTTATGCGGCCGATAGTTGGCTACACGGTGGTGGACTCCATAAAGGCCATATTAAATTACTCTGCCATGGATTACTTGAAACTCTACGGTAGATCCACAGAAAGGGCGCTGATATTCACCGGTGTGATGTACGGCCGATCCCCCATGGTGGCAATAAGGTCCCATCCAATAAAGCCCGCCATGGTGGTCTATCACAAACCAGGAAAGGTTGACCCGCTGGCAATAAAGCTCTCACAGCTGGAGGGGATACCCCTTGTTGTGACCCACATGGACCTTAAGGATCTCGTTGAGACCTTAAGAAACGTTTACTGATTTTTTCTCATCTTTGAAAAAAGAGGTGACTGAAAATGGATGTAGGCATTGTATCTTATGGGGTTTACATCCCCAAGTACAGAATCCTGCCGGAGGAGATAGGCAGGGTCTGGGGGAAGGACGGAGCCGCCATGGGCAAGGGGCTCATGGTTGAGATGAAGTCCGTCCCAGGTCTGGACGAGGACACGGTGACCATAAGCGTTGAGGCTGCCAGACGGGCATTAAAAAGGAGGCCCATTGACCCGAGAGATATAAAAGCCATATACGTTGGATCAGAGTCGCACCCATATGCGGTGAAACCCACAGCCACAATAGTAGCAGAGGCCATTCAGGCTGCACCTGACCTGACCGCAGCAGACCTTGAGTTCGCCTGCAAGGCTGGTACAGCGGGCATACAGGCTCTGCTTGGTCTAGTGAAGGCCGGGTACATAAAGTACGGTATATCCATAGGTGCAGATACCTCTCAAGGGGCTCCTGGGAATGCGCTGGAGTACACTGCAGCAGCCGGAGGGGCAGCCTACGTTATAGGTGCTGAAGGCGTCATTGCCAAGGTGAACCACACGGTGTCCTTCACCACGGACACCCCTGATTTCTGGAGAAGGGAGGGGATGAAATACCCCAGCCACGGGGAGAGGTTCACAGGAACACCCGCATATTTTAAACACATAACGGGCTGTGCTAAGATGCTCATGGAGAAGGCAGGTACAACACCCAAAGATTACGATTATGCAGTATTTCACCAACCAAACGGGAAGTTCCCCGTGAGGGTGGCGAAGATGCTGGGGTTTGAGATGAGCCAGATAGAGAAGGGGCTCTGGACACCGAAGATTGGGAACACTTATTCTGGCTCAATGCTTGTGGGCCTTGCAGCGATCCTGGACGAGGCAGAGCCAGGGGATAGAATCCTGGCTGTATCATTCGGCTCCGGTGCGGGTTCTGACGGGTTTGACATAACAGTCACAGAGGAGATGAAGAGATACAATCGTTCCGCAGCACCGACGGTGAAGGAGATCACATCTGTTTACAAGATCATTGATTATGCCCTGTACACCAAGTTCAGGGAGAAGATAAAGATGGAGGGGGAGTGAAGATGAGAGACGTTGCGATTATTGGAGTTGGAATGACCAAGTTCGGCGAGCACTGGGACAGATCATTCAGAGAACTCGGGATAGAGGCGGGGTTCAAGGCCATAGTGGATGCAGGGATTGAGAGCAGGGATGTGGATGCTCTCTACGTAGGAAACATGTCCGGCGGGTTGTTTCTGGAGCAGGAGCATGTGGCCTCCATGATATCTGAAGCTGTTGGTTTCACTGAGAGGAACCTCCCTGCAGTCAGGGTTGAAGCGGCTGATGCCTCCGGTGGTGTGGCCTTCCAGCAGGCGGTGCTCTCTGTGGCCTCTGGTATACATGACACCGTGGTTGTGGGGGGGGCGGAGAAGATGTCTGATTTAACGAGCATAGAGGTCACCGACGCCATCGCCTCTGTGGCGGACAGGAGCTGGGAGGCTCTCTTCGGTGCGACTCTTCCCTCTCTCTACGCGTTAATGGCGAGAAGGCACATGGTGGAATTTGGCACCACAAGGGAGCAGATGGCGCAGGTTGCGGTGAAGAACCACTACAATGGTGCCAGAAATCCCTATGCACAGTTCCAACGGGAGATCAAACTTTCAACGGTTCTCAACGCCACCCCGGTCGCAGAACCGCTGGGAATGTTTGACTGCGCTCCCATCTCCGACGGCGCTGCGGCTGTAGTGATAACCACGATGGATAAGGCAAAGGAGATGGGGAAAGATATTCTGGTCAGGGTTGCTGGAATCGGCTTAGCTACGGACACATTAGCACTGGCCCGAAGGAAGACCTTCACCTCATTCCCTGCAACCCGAGCAGCGGCGGAGAGGGCGTATAAGATGGCAGGGGTAGGGCCGAAGGATGTGGATGTGGCAGAGGTCCACGACTCCTATACCATCGGGGAGATTCTAGCAATAGAGGACCTGGGATTCTTCAAGAAGGGGGAAGGAGGGATAGCAACAGAGGAGGGGAGAACCTCCCTTGAAGGTGAGATTCCAGTGAACACCTCCGGAGGCCTGAAGGCCAGAGGACATCCGCTGGGTGCAACAGGCGTAGCGCAGATCGTAGAACTTGTCTGGCAACTGAGGGGTGAGGCTGAGGGGAGGCAGGTGAAGGACGCAAGGATTGGCCTTGCCCATAACGTGGGCGGAGCCGGGGGAACAGTGGCAGTGACAATACTGGAGGTGATCTAAATGCCAGTTCCAAGATACTGGAGGTATCAGGATCAGAGGTACAACCTTGCCGGGAGCAGGTGTACGGTGTGTGGGACCGTTTATTTCCCGCAGAGGCCGTTGTGTCCAAAATGTCACAGGAAGTCCTTGGGGAAGATGGAGCGGGTCACCCTGAGCGGTGAGGGAAGGATCATATCTTACACCGTGGTACATGACCCCCTCTCGGACTATGAACACCTCTCCCCCTACATAATGGCCCTGATAGAGACACCTGAGGGGGCGACGCTTCTGGGACAGATCGTTGATGCCGAACCTGACGAGGTTGAAATAGGAAAGGAGGTGGAGATGGTCTTCAGGAAACTGAGGGAGGAGGGAAAATCCGGGACAATACAGTATGGATATAAGTTCAGACTGAAGGGATGAAAAAATAATCCCCACCGCTTTCAGTCGGCAGGCCCGTTTTATTTAATCCTGGCCTGCCCATTGAGAACTGTTTCCGTATCTAGAAGCTATTGGTGGGGTCACGGAGAGTGATGGGAAAAATAGAGGCCTTTATCTTCTTTTAAGACCGAAGTCTCTCTTTTTGATCTTTGCCATCCTTCCATCAGGGTGATGAAAGACTATCCCTTCAATGTCTTTGTCAGCTAGCCATTCTTTTAGACCCTCATAATCTCTGGGGAAGTCTGGGAAAACCTCAGCTTCGCTGTGTTTAATCAGTACATGATAGGGGAAGTTCTCCGGATTGCCCTGAATTTTAGGGCCACAAAGCTCATACGTTCCGTCTTCTATTTTGCCCTCTTCGGCTAATCGGTTAAATGCCTCCACATGGTACCGATCCGCCGGATCATCAAAATTAACAGGAACCCAGCCAAAACGTTTGCCTGTTATTGGATCATAATCCACCTCTATGAAGTCTGAAGGTGGATTTTTTCCCTTCTTCACCTCACGCCGTTTATAATACTTCCCCTCAATTATAGCCACACATGTCCCATCATATTTCCGTGTAGCTACACCCTCGCCTTCAAAGACCCATAGGCAGTCGGGATGCGGCTCAGGGATAACTTTGTGGTCCTCACCTCTTTTGAATATTGTAGGTATTTTCTTCATTTTTCTACCTCCTATCTTTGAACATCGCTAAAGCTATGCCTGAAGGGAAACCTCCCCCGAATGACCCCTCCCTATGCTGCATTTCTATGTGAATTTTACGGTCTCCAATCTCTTCTTCCACATGCCCGCCCTGCCCTTCTACACTCGCGAAGCGTCTCAAGATTTCTATACCTACGGGGTATTATACCTGTGGGGCATAAATATGAAGTTCTACGACCGTGAGAAGAAGATAGAAACACTTCGGCAGTAATAGGGCACAGGTGAGTGGGCGAGAAGAGACTGGTGGAGGAGACACTAAACCCCATCACTCTCCTCCACTGTACGGCAGGTTTGACATCTCCTTTCTCCTCCTCCTTAACCAATCTATTCCCGTTATAATCTCCTCAAATATCGTTGTATCACCACCTTTCTCCCCATATGAACGAATGAAAAAGTCTCTTTTTATGTTTTTTCTTTTGCTTCGCCCTTTTAGAAGCACCCAGGTCCTTTATGGTGTATGGCGACCAGATGTGTGAGTTTCAATCAAACCATCTCCACAAGATCCTCAGGGGTGAGCACCCTCACATCCTCAACCCGTCCTTTACTTTTTCTGGTAAAGATCACTTTATCGCATGAGAAATCCCAAACCCTCTCCACAAATTTCCTAACATCCTTTGCCCTCAGTTCACGCCATTTCACCTCACCAACCAATATTGGCTTGTTTCTTCGCGTTAAAAGTATGTCTATCTCTCCATCCCTCTTCTTTAACTCTTCCACACGCGCATTGTGAATCTCAGCGAATAAATCGGCAATGAACCTCTCAACAGCCATGGATTTCAATTTGTCAACTGTGGGCTTGACTTCTTCAAACGAAACATCTCTGGAAAGATCATACCTTGAGTTGAGATAATAGTAGAAATTCACCACCTCTGAATCTATGCGATAAACGTATTTCTTCTTCCCATATACTTTGGTCTCACGGAGTATCCCCATATCACGAAGGTTCTTCATATAAGGGAGAACCGATGAACTCGCAGGAGTCTTCACGATTCCCCTGGTGTAAAGGATGGATGCAATTTCTTCCGCTCTCGTGTATCCACTGCCCATCAGTGAAATTATGGCCTGATATGTTCGTGTCATCTCCCGCTCCTCCTCTGTGAATATCTCACCCACAAGAGCGGGTACTGCATAGGGCGTTATTCTCACGAGGTTTCCCATAAAATCCACGCTCTCATTCAAAAGAGGAATTGTCCAAGGATCTCGCAGAAACGGTGCAAGCTCAACAGCCCTCTCCGGTGGTAACACTTTAAAAAGTGACCTCAGAATATCCCTAGCTTTTATCTGGCTAAGGTGATACGGATAGAGTATTCCCAGAAAGGATGAGCCTTTGCCGATCAATTTGGTCACCACCCGCATGCTGGAGCCTGAGAGGATGAGCCTCCCCTCCGGGTGCACAGCAGCAAGATCCTCCAGGATTTTTTCTGGCAAACGCTGAAACTCGTCAATCACCACTGTACCGCCATCTTTCAGCCCTCTCCTCACAATCCTGCTGAATTCCTCAAGATTGTTTACGCTTCTCTCTTCTCCTCCCTCCTCAATCCGAACACTCCTGTCAACGCGGATTGATGCATAGGTGTCGTAATCAAGAAAATTCTTAATGAGATAGGTCTTTCCAACCTTCCTGCGTCCAAAGATCAGCACCCACCCCCCAATCCTTTTTATCTCCTCTGCCTCTGTTCTGTGAACCACGATTCTTGAACCCATATTCATTAATTACTGTTAAGATACTTAAAGGTTGCGCGACAAAAACGTATATTTGCACCCTCTTACAGTATATTGAATGCATAAAACACCTTCAGGCACAGGTAAACTAAATATGGATTTCCCATGCACCCTCACCTTTGAATTAACATTTGGTTCCTCTCGGGGTCTGGAAAAGGGTTTAGGTGTTTCAGAGCAAAACAATTTTTATATTTCAAGAGACTAAAGCATAGTATCCGTAGGATGTGATGTTGACATGGCGGTTAAAAGGAGGCTAGTGGTTCACGGAAATGTTCAGGACGTTGGATACAGAACCTATGTTAAAGTTATAGCGAGGAGAATGAGGGTTCGGGGGAGCGTCAGAAATCAGGAAGATGGAACTGTGGAGATATATTGTGAATGCCCTGAGGGAATCTATAAGAAGTTCCTGAAGGCCATAGACAAGAAATCCCCCGATCCAGAGGACCCTCTCCAAATAAACGTTGAAAAGATTGAAGAGTATGGTGAGGAGTGGGAGGGGTTTGACAGCCATAGGATACGGTATCCCTTTGAGGTTGAATATGATGGGATGGATCTCAGTCCACTTGAGAAAGAAACACTGGAACGTAGTGAGATGGCAATTCTGGCTATGACGTCCATGAATGCCAATCTCAGCTCAAAAATCACCGCAATGCATCATGATCTTGGAGGAAAACAGGACAAAACGTTAGAGAAACAAGACAAAATGCTGGAAAAACAGGACATCACACTGAAAGAGCAGGTGAAAACCACAGAATCTATCAGGGAACTTGATTCACACATGACTGAACGGTTTGACTGGCTTGGGGAGAGATACGACGAGTTCGGTAAAAGAATGGAGCGCCTAGAGAGGGACATTCACGAGATGAAAGAGGCGTTCATCCGGCTTGTGGATTACTTAACTGGCGGTGGGAGAAAGCAGGACTCACCTTAGCTGTACCTCTCCTCAAACCATTTAATGAACATTTTAAGTGGAAGAAATCCCCTTGCGGCGATCTCTGTGTTTACATCCTTAAGTTCCATTCCAGCCTCCAGCCCGAGCTTTTGTATCTTCTGAATAACCTCCTCTCCCAGGCTGTATGATGGTGCATACCCCGGGGTTTCCTGGAAGATGAATATCTGGTTGAATATGTCCTCTCTCTTTAAAGATGTGAACCTGTGGGCCCACTCAACGAACTCGTAGAGGGACTGCTTACCAGTGTTTATTCTGACGTCCCCCAGTGCCCTTAAGAACCTTATGAACCTCCATTTATGGACCTCGTAGGACATCTCCAGTATCGCTCTTTTAAGCCCCCCGGGGTAGTGCCTCTCAAAGAACTCTTTAAGCCTTCTCTCCTCCTCACCTCCCACCCCTTCATCTATCTCTTTAAGGAGGTTTAGGAACTCCAACTCCCTGTGGAACGAGATTCCCTCCGATATGGGGAGGGAAAAGGAAGTGTCTATTCTCTCAAGGAGGGTGCTTACCTTAAACGGATTGAGGGAGCTTAAGGTGTAATGAACAGCGTGACCGTACTCCTCGTGGACCAGGGAGAGCACCATGTCTGGCAGGGAGACCTTCTCAGAAACTGTGTAGAAGAATATACTTCGGGGGCTGCCTGTCAGGGTCCCCATGGGGGTCATGGCGGCAGTTGGAATAAGAGGCCGCAAGTACTCAGGTGTCTGCATTAACTCCGTATTGTACTCTGGAGGAACGTCAATCAATCTCTTTTTCACAACAGGGAGAAGAACCTCTCTTATCCTTCCAAGGAATTCTCCCACCTTCTCCCCGTCTATTTTCGTCAATTCCCCCTCCACCTTCTCCACATCAGCTGCCACCCCAGCCCTGCTGGCATTCTCCTGCAGTGCTTCTGCGAATGGCTTCATCCCCTCCTTGATCCACCTGAGGGCCTTCTCCTCAATCTCCGCAGGGGTGTAGGGATAGCCGTAGAGTCCTCTGAGAATCTCAGAATAATCGTCCCTTTTAAGATGTGTCTCCTGCTCTGCCAGAAGTGGATATATCTCCTCATAGACCCCCTTTAAGATCCCCACCATCCTGTACCTCTCCCGAAACTCATCAGCTCTTTTCATCACATCCTCCACCATAACCCTCAAAAACGGATTGGAACCCGACAGGCTCTCGAGGATAGTTATAAGCCCCGACGCTTCAATGTGTGCCAGTACTCTTATCTCTGGCGGGTACTCCTCTCCCAGTATCCTTGTGGAGGAGTCAAGTAGTTCTTTTACGGCCTCTAAGAGGTCCCCCATATGTTCCCCCGCAGGCCCCTCCAGAACTAGGTGGTAAAATATGGCCCACAAGCTGGATGATGGAATGTGGTGCGGTTCTATATGTGTCAGATTGATCTGGAAGTTCTCAATTAGCATCTCTTCAACCTCGCTCTCCACCTTCACCGCCTGAAGCCTTTTGAGCATCTCTTCCACGTTCTTGGGCGTGGGAATGAAAATCCTCCCGGCGCACTCACTCAATCCCTGGGCGTATGCACTAACAGGGTTCAGCTCCTTCCAGAGGTTGAACGTTTCCTCTTCCATAATGCTCCCCCCTTTCCATATTCACTCCTCATCTATAACCCTGTGCCTCCAAGAGCCTTTTATGTAAAATCCGTAGGCTACAGCGGCGGCAAGG
>JAGHBW010000104.1 GCA_021160765.1 Thermoplasmata archaeon | reverse complement strand
GGGAGAAGGGAGGAAACCCACGCCACGTGGACCTTGCAGTGTGTAGAGTTTACATTGGGAGGGATCTGCCAGTCGTACCATCCCATTCCGTGGGAGGGATAGTTGGCCATGACCGTTATTGATTCGTATTCGTCATCTCCCTCTGTGGTATACGAAAGAAGGATGTAGCCACCGCTGTCGGATATGAACCAAGAGATCCTGTATGTACTTCCGGCGATCAGAACCTCCCCCCCGTTCGGATGCCTTATGGTGAGTGTCCTCTCCCCAGCGGAATCTGCAGGTGCGGGGAGGAGGGGGGACACCAGAAGTGCGAGAAGAAGGAGAACCACCGCTCTCCTGGAAGTATCCTTCCCACTTTTCAACACTGTTCTATAACCTCCATATAGCATCAAAAAGCCTCCTTTTAGCCCCGTTAAAGATATAAAAATACACTTCACGAAATATATATAATTTACCTGTTACAGGGTGTGAGGGGGATGGGAAAGGTTTTTTGTAAATCAGGCCAGGATATCCGCTGCATTCTTATTGCTCTTGCTTTCACCTCAGCTAGACTCCGACCCCTCCCCCTTCGCGGGATGAATGCTATTTATAATGAGTTCCACATCCATCTTCTCAAAGGCCTCCTCAACGTTTTCCAGCACCTCTTCTTTGAACTCGTCCTCAGGCAGGGCCAGTACGATCTCAACCCTCTTTCCCTCCACATCCACCTTTTTAACAACTCCAGCTGATACAAGATCCTTGTCCGTATGCGGGTCCATGATACCCCTAAGAAGCTCCAGCACAAAATCCTCATTCAGAGTCTTCCTTCCCTGTATAACCTCCCACTTCTCAAGTGCCAGCCTCAGCCCCTTAACCGAGAGAACCGCACAGTGATATTTTATCTTCGGAAGCCCCCCCAGTTCCTCCACCTCCTCCTTGAACGTTATCGCCCAGGCCTCCTTCACACTCTTCCCCTTGGCCATCTCCGTTATCATGGAACTTGTTGCTATGTTCGCTGCACACCCGTAAGACTCAAAGGATATCTTCTCTATGATCTCCGTCTCAGGGTTGATCTTGAGGTAGAGCTTCAGCATGTCCCCGCAGGCAATACTTCCCGTTAAAGAGGTCACGTTGGCGTCCTCCATGTACCCCACGTTCTTCGGGTTTAGGAAGAGCTCCAGCACCTTCTTTGAATATCCCACCCTCATTTTTGTCACACCTTCAGCAAACATCGCTTATTTTCTTCCCCCTGAACTTCCTGGCCAGGGGACTTATTGACCTAAGCTTTTCTATCACTTCCCTCAGAATCTCGGATGCCCTCTCCACCTCATCAGGTGTATTGTACCTGGAAAGGGTCATCCTCACAGACCCATTGGCGTACTCCACTCCCACCCCCAGGGCCTTTATAACATAACTTGCCTGAAGGGAAGGGTCAAAACAGGCGGATCCCGTCCTCAGTATAACACCACGCTGGCTGGCCATCATGAGAACCGCCTCACCCTCCACCCCCCTAAATGATATGTTCACATTGTCGGCCACCCTCTCCGGCCCCGGCTGGGGACCGTTCATTCTGCTCTCCTCTATCTGAAGTAGCTCACTCATCAATTTCCTCTGCAGACCCCTCATGTATTCCACATGTTCATCCCTGTAAAGTTTCACCGCCTCTGCAAATCCAACGATGGCCGGGAGATCAGGATGCCCTGCTCTCAAACCAAACTCCCTGGAATCTCCGTGAAGAAGAGGGTCAATCTTCACCCCCTCCCTAACATATAACGCACCTGCACCCAAAGGCCCGTGGATCACATGGGCTGATATGGTAAGGAGGTCCACATCCAGCTTCCTCACGTCTATCCTTTCCCTCATATAAGAATGGGTGGCATCTGTGTGAAAGAGCACACCCTTATCATGGGCTATCTCCCCTAGGGCTTTGATGTCCTGCACCGTGCCGATCTCCTGGTTTGCGTGCTGAACGGAGAGGAGGATCGCATCCTCAAGAAACCTCTCCACGGTGCCGGGAAGGACCTTTCCCACCCTGTTAACGGGAAGGCGCCTGACCTCAAAACCGAACTTCCTCAGGTACTCTGAGGTGATAAGAACGCACTTCCTCTCTATTGGGGAGGTGACTATTGCACCCTTCTTTTCACTTGCGAAGGCAGCACCTTTAACCGCCATGTTGTCGCTCTCTGTCACCCCCGATGTAAATATTATCTCCTCCGGCCTCGCACCTATGCTCCCTGCAATAACCTCTCTGGCCTTTATAAGAGCCTCTGACGCCTCCTCCTCAAGGAGGTGGCCGAACTCCCCCCCGGGGACACCGAAAGAGTGGAGGTAGTACTCCTTCATCGCCTCAAAGACCTCATCGGCCACGGGGGATACGTTCCCGTTGTCAAGGTAGATCACATCTTTTCTCATGGCAATCGGAGCTATTGGTGGGTGCAATTAAAAGTTTGTCCCGAAGTATGGAGGAAAAGTGGTATAACGTTCAGATCATCTTCTGGCCACAGTATGGGCAGAAAGCGGACTCTGGAGGGACCTCCCTCCCACAGCTGGGACATGTCCTCTTCTGGGGTGCACCACAGAAGGGGCAGAAGACCGCATCCAGTGGCATATCTCTACCGCACTTCCAGCACTTCTTTCCTGACTCAGTGTCAAATCTATATCCACAGTACATGCAGAATTTGGCTTCACCTGGCACCTCCCTCCCGCACTTTGGACACCTCTTTGTAGCAACCGGTGGAGGTCCGCCCCCCGATAGGGGCTGCATTCCCTGTGCCATCATTCCCGCCATGCTCATCCCGGCGCCAAGGCCAGCACCAAGACCGGCCATACCAGAGGTGTCCCCCCCTTTGGCGGCTCCTGCACCTATATCCTCTATAGCCTTTCCAGTCTGGTACTGAAGGTAATTCACACCCAGAGCCGCCATGGAGGTCCTCTTATCCACAGCCTCCTGAACCTCCTCTGGAAGGTTCAGGTTGAGGCCAGAGAACTTGGTCACCTCAAGACCGTAGCGCGCTGTCTCCTCCCTGAGCCTTGCCAGGACCATATCCTCCATCTCCGTGAGGTATGCTGGAAAATCAAGGACGCTCATGTTCTTCTTCAGCTTCAGCTCCCCCAATGTGTCGTTCAATACCATCACAATCTGGTCCTTCAGCCAGGAGACAATCTCCTTACTGGAGGCCATCCCCTCTGTCCCCACAAACTGTGTGATGAAGAGGAGCGGGTCCTTCACCTTGTAGGCAAACTGTCCAAAGGCCCTGATCCTTACAATACCAAAGTCTGGGTCTCTGAAGGTCAGAGGTTCTGAGGTTCCGAACCTATCTCTGAGCTCCCTCCCCTGAATGTAGTATATCTCCCCTATCTGCTGAACACCTATGAGCTTCTTGGCCAGTGTTGCGAGCACTGGGACGTTCTGGGTTGTCAGGGCGTACCTCCCGGGGCGGTCAAAGACGTAAAGTGCCTTCCCGTCTCTGAAAAAGACTGCATATTCATCCTCTCTAACGACAATATTGTCGTTCCACCTGACGTTGTGAGGAAGCCTCCAGAGAAGATTTTTACCCTTATACTCATCAACCCAGAAGTAAGTGTTCCTAGCATCCGCCCCCTCCAGGTCCCCCACCTTCTTTCCCGTATAGTCCCTGCTGAAAAAGCCCATATCAGCACCTCCCTATTCTTACGGTGTACAGCTCATAACCCCCCTCTTCTTCAACATCTCCTCACCTAAGAGATCTGAGGCCAGGCACAAAACCGCTCTCCTTAAGGAAGGAGAGGACGTGCTTTGATCTGGGTATGTAGTAGAAAGGAATGTATAGTAGCTCTTTAAAGTTTGCATTGAAACTGTAGGATATCTGCTGCAGGATTCCCCTCTTCTTCACCTGAAAGTAGAGAAAGAGGAACTCTGCCATCTTCTTCCCCTCCGGGATGTCTATCTCCACGGGGGAGGGGGTGGAGTTTCCAAAGGAGTATGCCTCCTCTACACTGGAGGAGAGGCGTGTGGAGGCTAGCTCTGCGAACTGTATAGCCTTCTCTGCGGGGAAGTCCCCCCCTGCAGGGATGTAGTAACTTGCTGGTCCCTGAACCCCCTTCTTAGGGAGGAGACCTACATTCCTCTCCCCCAGAATCTCCGCCTCCACGTCAAAGTGGTAAAAGGGGATGTGTATCCTCTTCCCCTTCATCTCCCTTTGAAAGGCAAGTATCTTAACTGGAATCTCCCTCCCCTCCATAACGTGAAGGTAGGTGCCGCAGCTTTCACAGCGGTAAACCATATCTCTCCTCCGGGACCTAATACTGCTGCCGCAGGAGGGGCAGGTCACCTCAATTAGTTCAATCACTACCTACCACCCCCCAACATCATACTCATAAACAGCTTCTTACCCGGGGAAGCCGGACGTGGGAAATCACCCTCAACGATCTCGGAGCCATGCCTGAAGAAGCGGTAGGACATCAGGAAGAGGGCAAGCCCCATGAAAAACATCATCACCCCAACCTCCTTTCCCAGCACCACAAGGCTTGAGAGGGCACCTCCCAGGGCTGCACCACCGCTCAGGGCAAGAGCCCTGAATAGAGGTTCCCCAGGGGCCCTCCCGGAGAGGACCTCACCAGTGACACCATCCACCGTGAGGAAGTACATCTTCTCCCTGAAGGTGTAGCGAACGATCCATATAGGATAGTAAAGCAGTGAGGCGTTGCGGGGGATGACGTAGGTCCACTTCTCGGTGATGTTCTGCACACCAGCTTCACGCAGGATCATCTCCGTAATCTCCCTGACTGTCGCATCCATTGCAGCGTCCTTTGAGGTTGTGGGTTCATAGGTGGGAAACTCATCGCTGCTCTCTATGACCTCACCCTCAAGGTTTCTGAGCCTCCTGATGCCTATATCGCCCGCATCGCAGGCGATGAGAGTCCAGTCGTAATCCTTAATCACTGTCTTCTCCTCGGGGGTCTCACTCCGCCGGAGGTTCCCATTAGAATCCTTCACGTAGGTCACGTTATAACCCAGAACCATCCCCAGCCCCCTCACAAGGAACCTCCAGAAGGGGAGGTATACTGGATAGAGCTCCACAATCCTGGCCTCCCTCCTCAAATGGAAAGACTTTGCACCCCTCCTGAACCACCTCCTGGCGGCCTTCCTGGCACCCTCCTCCGTTATCACCATCCTGTAAGCCATTTCCTTCACCCCGCCGGGTCCCACCACAACGTAAACCTTCTCGCACCCCGGACAGATGACAATTCTATCCCCTTCCCCAACATCTATCCTACTTCCACAGGAGGGACAGTTTATACCAACAGTGATCTGCAGACTCTCACCCCCTCTAGTACTTTCTTGAGACGTAATAACCCCCCACACCCCCCACTATGAAGGCGAAGGCTATAATGTAAAGGCCCAAGACTGAGCGCATGAGGAGACCGAACACACCCCCAGCCAGTGAGAGCAGGTAGGAGGCTACTGCAACGGCCCTGTAGGGGGTCACCTCCCGCGGGGGAAAGTAGGAGGAGAACACCTCCCCTGTGGAGCCATCAACAACAGCTTCGTAATCTCCACCCAGAAAACTGTACCTTATGTGGTATATGGGGAAGTAGACCAGCGCCTGTTCTCTCGCCTTTCCTTCTAATGCGGGGAGGTAGTACCCCATCGTGAGATCCGGCTGGAGCACCTCCGCATCCCCGGGGCTGAAGTTGTAGTCAAAGATCTTCATGTCCCCCGGGGGTATCTTCAGCATGTTCATTCCCGGAAGAAGGGTGCTCTTCGCCGGCCTGACCAGCACCACCTCCCTCCCACCAACATCCCTCACAAACCGGTATACAGGAAAATAGTACTTCTTCACCTCCCGAATCCACGCGTTTTCAAGACCCCTGGCCTTCATGGGTCCCGACGCCCACCTCCTGAAGATGAGCTCCGCGCTCTTTTCATCTATCCTGAAGGGGATGACATAGTAGAACATCACCCCGCTCTTATCTATGAAGATCATCGTATCGCAGTAGGAGCATCTGACAAACCTCTCCCCGGGGCTGTATTCAAAG
>JAGHBW010000067.1 GCA_021160765.1 Thermoplasmata archaeon | reverse complement strand
GTTGTGTACGTGCTGGACACCTCAGTGATCCTGACATATTCCGGTAGCCTTGGTGCATTCTTGGAAAAGGGAATGGCTACCACACCCTCAGTGGTGGATGAGATAGGTAAAGAGCCCCAGAGATCAATGGTTGAGAGGCTTAGGTATGCAGGTCTTCAGATAATCTCACCACCTGTTGAAGCTATCAGGAGGGTGAGGGAGATAGCTACAGAACTGGGTGAGGCGCATTTGAGCAAAACGGATATGGAGGTTCTGGCTCTAGCGTTGCATCTAAACGCCTGCCTTCTAACAGAGGATTACTCAATGCTGAATGTGGCGGAGGCACTTGGGTTGTGTTGGAAAAGCTTAACCACCAGAGGAATAAAGAGAGTATATCAATGGGGTTTTAGGTGTGTGAGCTGTGGAAGGGTTTACGAGAGCAGCCCCGGGGAGGTGTGCCCCATCTGTGGTGGTGAGTTGAGGAGGTGGAGGCTCTCCAGAAAGCGAAAGGTTAATTTAAAGTGCTAGGTTATGGTGTGGTAAACACTGGATAAGGGGGTGCGGAGATGAAAAGGAAGAATCTGGTTACCGTTGCGCTGGCTCTGGTTGTGATAATGATAGTTGCTGGATGTGGTGAGAAAAGTGTTAAGAGGATCAGGCATGAGGAGGAGAGGGAGGGAGAGCCATTAGTGTATAATGATCATCTGGATAATCCTGAGTGGGGAGGAGCTAAAAGGACGTATATGGTTTACGATCTGGATTTTGCATCGTTGGCGAACCTTACAGAGGGATCCGAGCTTGTCCTCACCTCTTTAGAGGTTTCTCTTTCGTGGGTTGACGATCACTCTGGGTCAGACTCTCAGGACGTGACGGACCCCTTCCAGGTCAACATAACAGTGGACAATGTCACCTACTCCTCAGGCTTTATGGACTCGGGAAACATAACGGTGGCACTCCCCAACTCCTATATAAGAGCGGAGAACCTTGCGGCAAACACCACGGTGAGGATAGAGGTCAGAATAGGAGATTGTGGAACCTACGCTGCTCCCCCGTTCATATTCGGCAGGCTTGTTAGGTATTACGATACTGGAAACGATTACACTCTGCGGATATCATACACATACAAAGAGGTGTGGTACGAGGAGAAGAAGGGCTGATTTTAGCCCGTACAGATTGGAGGAACTGAAAGGGTTAAAGGAGGTCTACGAGTTTTATCCACGGCATATCCTTTACAGGGTCTTTTATTGGAACCATAACGCCAGTAGGTGGTTTTTCGCCGTATAGTATGGGGGTGTTATCCTTCATCTGATACCTTAAAACAATGTCAGAAAAGTTGGCAGCCGCCGACGCTATTTTGAGATTAGGTCTTGATATGGCAATTGCAAGGTAGCCGTTCATCTTTATGAAAACCCTGGCGCCTATGAGGTCGTGAGGTGTTACTGTTTTATCCACCCGGTATTCTAGCGTGTCCAGACCAACAAGGTCTAGGAGGGGTCTCCTGAATCCCTCAGTCAGGCTCTCAAGTGTTTTTTTGTACATTCTTTGAGACGCCCTGTCTGTAACTGGTACTACCAGGGGGTTTGTGGTGTCTCCACGGAAGTAGTCAACAAATCTTATAGAGTTCTTAAGGATCTCCTCCGGGAGGTATTTCTGAAGCTCTGAATATATGGTTTCCGGGGCCTCTCCCCCCGGGGGTGTTATGAAAACGACGCCACCGTTTGCTATGAAGTTTAGGACAATAGGGTTAATGAGCATCATAAGCATCTGTTCGCTGACCTCAAAGGAGGTTTCTATCATCACGTAGGATCCTTTTCTGAATCCACCGCCCAGGGCATCATCCAACTCCTTTATCCCTGTGGAATAATAACCCTCAGGATGGCTTATTCTCTCCCACTGACTTCTCCTCTCCAAGGTAGCACTCGGTTTGAATACTCTGAACTCCCCGCCTTTCAGGGTGAAAAGGTACTTTTTCTGTTTTATCTCCACCCCCCTCATCTTCACGATCTCCATCTCCCTTATCTTCCTTCCGTCCACCTCGGTGAAATCCAGATGGACAATACCGCCCACCAGGGGGTCCAGGAAGGATTTTCCGCTCTCCTCCGTTACCATTATCAGGGAGAGGTTCTCCTGTTGAACGACGTCTAATGTGGCCCTTATCATTCTTGAAGGGTTCTCAAACCTCTCAATGAGGCTGTCTATTGTGTCCATAAGTACTACCTTTGGCTTCTCTTCCACCTTGAACAGATCTGTAAACTCCCTTAAAAACCAGTTTGGATCAGATATTCTGGAGTTTTTATCGTAGAGGGCGACCTTTTTACGGAGGGGTGAAGTGGGTTTGAGATGCGGAAATTGAACTGTAAGTTGATCCTCCTCCACCCTTGTAAACAGCATTATACCTCTATCCCTCTCGGATAATTTGCTTATTATCTGAAGCCCCAGTAGAGTCTTTCCCGAACCTGTAGAACCCTTGATAAGCAGAACCTCACCTGCATGCGTCTCAAAGAAGCTTTCAATCTCCGGCGGCACGGGGAGGCTCACAGGGTATCTCTCAACCATTGCTAGACCTCATTTAATGTAAAGATGACAAAACTTAAAAAGGTTTTAGGGCAAATATTAATTTATGGTAAAAACAGTGAATAGTTCAAAAGAGGATGAAGAGGAGAAAAGAAAGGCTCTTGAGAGGCTTGTAGGGCAGGGGCTTGACTTCCTTAAAGGTGACGCACTAGATGAGATCGTTTACTCATCTCTAGTGGACCTTCTTGTAAGGGGAATAATTGAATATGATCCTGTGGAGGATACCTTTGTTCTGAAGGAGGGCCTAGAAGATCAGTCCGGCCACTAGGTAAAGGGCTACAATAGTCCCCATTATCGCCTCACCCACAATGAGGCCAGTTGCCATCATGTATGTGTCAAGCAGTTTAAGCGTCTTCAGCTTCTCATCATGCCCGTAGAGGGGCTCCAGCCTGTACTTCTCCCAGGCGCTCCTCCAGATGCCGCCTACAAGCATGGGCACCTGCAACCCAAGAGGTAAGTACATCCCAAGTCCAAAGGCCGTACCCATACCGATGGCAAGCTCTATTAAAACACCAACCACAAGGCCCACTGCAAAAATGTTCCAGTCCACAGCACCCACAACTAGCCCCTTGGCGAAAACAACGAAGGCGTGCGCCTGTGGGGCTGGTAAGTTCAACTCTCCTTTAGCAAGTCCATAGGAAAGGAAGGCTGCGGATAGTCCAGAAACAATGGCCCCGGGGATAATGCCTGGGGTTAGCCCTCTAACAAGGTCGTGGGGTCTGTTTCCGCAATAGAGCCCATTTTTGAAATTTAAAATGGTGTCCCCAGACATGGATATTGCTCCACCGAAGACGGTTGTTCCTATGAGGGCCATTATAAGCAGTTCGCTTCTGCTCATACCGAATAACTTGAACGTCAGGATTAAAATAATCAGAACAAGGAAGGAGGTTGCTGACACGGGCTCGGTTCCAGTCTCCCCCATAACCTTGACAGCTATCGCACCCAGAATGAAGGTAAGCCCCGTTAAAAGAAGGGCAAAAACCAGTGAAGCCAGGAAGGGAAAGCCCCCCGCCCAGAACACCAGGAAGACGATAAACAGTGTGACTGTAAGCATTATTTTAATGTGTTCGGCAGGCCACTCATACCAGCCCTTTCCGGCCAGATAGGAGGCCCTGGCTCCGCCGCCCTCGCCCGCCTCAACTTTTCTCAGGTCTGCAAACACTGTCTTAAAAACAGGAAGCATTTTGAGAAGTGCAGTCATTCCCCCGCCAAAGATTGTACCAATGGCCATTATTCTAGCAAGTTGATATGCTGCAAGGGCTGGAGAGGTTGGTATCCCTTCATAAGGGGTTCCCGCTAAAAGACCCTGCTGGGCCAGAGGCCAGAATCTGCTCATCTCCGCCACGTCAAATATCTCTCCAGTATTGAAATATACATAGGGTATGTGGCTAGCAACTGCGAGTGGTACAACAAAAAACCACGTGAACATCGTTCCCAGAAAGATAAGAAAGGCGGTCCTTGCCTTCATAAACCACCCAAGGCCGAACTGGATGGGTATTAGACTTACTGAGGCGACAGTGTACTTCGCAGGTTCAGGGGTAAATATTATGTCGCCGCCAGCGTAATGCGGTCCGCCAAAGAGGTGATCCAGTATTGACTTTCCACCCACTATGGGGAAATCTCTGAAAAAGGTGAATATGACAGTTCCCGTAATCCAACTCACAGTAGTTCTGAAGGAGCGTCTAGCCTGTTCACTTGCCTCTGAGGAGACAACCCTTGAGAGATCCAACATCTTTACGGTTGCCTCAAAGCCTGGTGTGGGTAGGGGGTCTTCAACAAGCCATATCCTCCTGAACACAATGAAATACATCACCCCGAGTATTCCAGAGATCATTGTGGATAAAATGGATATGGTCAGAATCCTGGTCATGGGAAGGTGGGTGATTAGGGGAGAGCCTCCTACATACTCTGACGGATCATAGGCGAGAATGAATATGGCGGGGAAGGTGAATACAAACCCTGTGCATATCATTGCTGCACCGTTGGAGGCTGTTGCTGCCACGTTGAGTGTGGGGGGGTTCCACCTCCAGACCATACCCAGGATATAAATTATGTACCAGGAGCCGGCCACCACCATACCCACCTTAAGACCTACATATTGATTGATGAGAGCAAAAAGTGTCCCTATCATTATCGCGATCCATATCTTCTTCCAGTCCCATGCGGGAATGTCAAAAGCCTCTCTCCGGTTCTTCTCGTCAAGGTACTGCTCAAGGGTGCCTGTGTTGAAATTGGCGAACATCTCAGGGTCAAACCAGTTGAGAGTTCCTTCCTCAATCTTTTTAATTCCCGCTGGTGTCATAGGCTGGCGGTATATTGACTTCCTTACCCTTCCCAT
>JAGHBW010000054.1 GCA_021160765.1 Thermoplasmata archaeon | reverse complement strand
CCACCGCCCCTCCCCCTCTCCTGCAAAGGCGACGTGTTCCACATTCCCTCCAATTTTTGTTATAACATCCCTGCCTGTGGCAAATTGAAGGGAGGCGGGTGTGATGATCTCCTCCGCCGCAGGAGTCATGACGGCCTGAACTTCAGCTCCGTGGCGAATGAGTTCCCTTGCCAACTTCACACATTCCACAGCACCGATGCTGCCCGTCACTCCCAGTATAATCCTTTTATCCTTTAGGAGATCGCTCTTAACCCCCCTAATTCTCTCTGCAGGATGCCCCTTTAAGACCATATGCCTCACCTTTTTTCTGTGCTGTCCCCACCACCCGATACATTCTTCTCCTCACCTGAAGGGAAATAGAACCTTATAAGACCTCTTGTGGAGAGCTGTTTTAGAAATATTGCAAGGGTTTGATATACAGGATCAACCCTCTCCCCGAACTCCTCCTTTAACTCCTCTGCGATCTCTCTGACGCTTTTTCTACCATCAATCCTCTCAATAACAAACCTTCCCACCTCATCAAGATATGTCTTTTTTCTATCTTCAATCTTGGCCAATCTCAGATAGAGCTTTGAAAATGGACCCCTGGATAGGGTGGAGTACAGTACACCATCCCGGTACTCTACCCCCTCTGGTATATAGGGAACGTAGTTCAGAAGGTTCTTTTTTCTCTTATCCTTTCCCATCCCTCAACCTCTGAAACGGAAGGTTCTTCTCACCACCTCCCGCACTTCATCCTTGCTCATTCCTTGGAGCGGTTTTCTTATTACAATGTAGAAGATGAAATACATCAGATAAAGATAGGCCAGCATTCCTGGCCAACCTGCAGATTGTGTGAAGACCGCCAGGTTTATCTTACCTATCTTGAATATGGCGTTTATTACACCCATTAAGGCCTCCCCTGCCACCAGACCAGCGGAGAAGATCAGACCGTAGTTGAACGTCTCATTCTTGAGCGCTTTAATTCTCTCTTTTACTGCCGCCTCTCCTAGGCCCTCCTTCCTCTGATCTACCACCCTGACCTTGTGTTCAATGAACCTCTCAGAGAAGTATGCGATAAGACCACCAAGCATGATTGGTGTAGTCAGGGTGAAGGGGAGGTAGATACCGATGGCCACCGCCATGACAGGCAACTTGAACTTTATGAGGAGTATAGCTATGATCACACCTAGAATGAACATGGAAAGCTCAATATCTCCTTTGAAGATGGCAACAACAGTGGAGCCCATGATCACCGCCTGTGGTGCGGGGAGCGGGTTGGGGTGCCCCGGGGTCTTAACACCTATTCCATAGGCGCTCTCAAGCATCCAGACTACGGCGGGTATTGATATACTGGCGGTTATTACGCCTATGATTCTCCCTCTCTGGATATCATAGGGAGTTGCACCAACCATATTGGCAGTCTTAAGCTCCTGCATTGAATCGCCGGCAATTGCTGCTGAAACACATACTATGGCCGCCACAAGAATGGTGGCTGTCATGCCAACGGTAGGATCAACCCTGAGAAGGTAGAGCATGGCCGCGGTTATGACAAGTGTTGAGATGGTAACAGACGATATGGGGTTATTGGAAGAACCAACGATCCCCGCGAGATATCCTGCAACTGCTGTGAAGAGGAAGGCGGCAGCAAATAAAACAAAGGTGGAGACTATCGTAGCGAGTATAGTTTTAAGAACGTAATAATTGATGATAAGCATTATAACGAAGATGATAACGTAATAGGCGACGTGAACCTGCATGTCCTTCTCTGTTCTTATAACGTTCTGACCCTTCGCCTCTTTGTGTTCTCCAATCTTCACACTGGATTTGAGTGAGTCCACAAGGGTCTTTCTAAGGGTGTAGAGAGTCCAGATGCCTCCAGTCAATACTGCACCAACGCCGATCCACTTAGTATATTGGAACCAAATGGCATAGACAGCGTCCACGGGGTTGGTTATGGGGTTTCCTTGAAAATCTACTGTCGGCCACCCCACAAGTGCTCCGATGAGGGGTATCAGGATTACCCAACCGAGAATCCCTCCAGCGAAAACCATTCCCGCTATTCTGGGGCCGATAATATACCCCACTCCGAGAAGGGCGGGGGAGACATTCACACCGCCGAAGAGTCTCGCTTTGCCCCTCCCTATCACGTACTCCAGCCGCTCCCTCCACAGGTTCAATCCTGAGGTGGAGAGAAACTTCATACCTCCTGCTATGAGCATGGAAATTGTAATGTATTTGAGCATCTGCTCTCCACGATACATGGTCATTAGTACCTTTCCAGAGGCTACACCCTCTGGATAGGGGAGCTTCTCCTCCTCTATAAAGACCCTTCTTAAGGGTATGGTGAAGAAGACGCCCAACAAACCTCCCACAAAGGAGAGAAGCATTACAATGGGGAGGTGGTTCCCCAAAGTAGCCCATCCAGCCTGATGATCAGTAACAACGTACACAATAAGCAGTGCCGGGAAGGTGAAGACAATTCCTGCGGCAAGTGCCTCCCCTGCAACGCCTATGTTCTTCGTCATATTGGTCTCTAGGATCGTTCCCTTCAGCGGTTTCATGAAGGCTAGGCCGATTACCAGGGAGGGAATAGTTGCTGAAACAGTCATTCCCACCAGAAGACCAAGGTAAGCGTTGGCTGACCCCATGATCACAGTAATAAGGATTCCAATCAGTATGGCTTTCACGGTGAATTCTGGCATAGACACGTCTGCGGGAACAAAAGGCTCCTCATCAGTAGTTGCCATTCATCACACCTCCTTAGCTCTCTGCCCCCCTCTCCTGCCAGGCCCACACATCCACGTTGAGGCTCCAGGCATTTCCTGGATCCACAAAAGCAATTATATGTATGAGACCTACACGGTGCTGGTTCCCTGCCTGAACCATTACTATATTGACGGTCCAATTTCCAGAGCCATACATTTTAATGGCATCTTCCTGGGTGAAGTTAGCCCTTAATGTAATGCTCCCCTCTCCGCCAGATGGGTTGGAAACCTCATCCGAGACCACGGATATGTTGAATTCGCTGTTCACAAGCTCAATGCGGAAGGTGTCAGGCTCATTCACAAACAGCCTGTTTCTCGGTGGTTCGTCCTCCCACGTTAGGGTTACCCTGAGCTCTGCTAAGTAGAGATCCTGAAGGGCGAGGTTCACGGGTGTAGTCTCCCCCTCCTTTGTATAGCCACTTTCTGTGTACCCCGGGGCCTCTACCACAACATCAGTTATTGGTGAGGGCTTTTTCTTTTCCTTCTCACTGGTGGGTATATTCTTTCCAGAGGCCACAGAGCCTATGATCACTATCAGTGCAATAAAAACCCCTACCGCAAGAGTTTTCCTGTCGCTTGGATACATCATCATCCCCCTTGAAAGTGGGTGAGAATGAGGATTTTTATTTGACGACTCTGAAGGTATTCTTAGCTTGGATATAAATTTACTCCAACGCAGAGGAGATAATGCTCATAAGAGGCGCCGCTTTTGCCTCCTTTTTGGAGAGTTTTGGAAGATAAAAGTACGCCTTCAGGGAGTCCGTTACGTAGATGCCTGCATCATCGGGAAGGGTGGAAACTACCATGCACGTGTCTGTATACACCTCAATACTGGAATCCTTCAGTACCTTTAGGATGCCGTTCTTCTCTGCTTCTTTAAGATGGTATCTGTTTGTGAAGAGGAGAAACCGCTTTCCCCTTCTCACCCTCTTACCTTTAACCTCCTCGGCGACCTCTTTCATTTCATCCACGGATAAATGTGGACAGCCAACAACAAAGATAGAAGCCTCCTCAAGGTCGCCTGAAACCTTCTCCGTGAACTCACGGAGCTCTCTCCTCTCTACCTCTATTCTCTCCTCTATTTCTTTCTCTATTCTCTTCCCGTACCTCCTGGACTCCTCTGTTATTCCACGGAGGTGGAACATGGCAGCATCTCCATATGCAGTTAAAGCAGCACCCATTCTGTTTAACCGTTCCTTAGGGAATGAAGGTTTAAAATCAAACATAACCACGGCGGACCCAACTCTCTCCCCAACAACCGCACCGAGAACCTGGCTCTCCCATATGCTAACCTCTCCATCCACCCTAACCTCCACTTTTGGTAGCCTGTTTTTAAGGAGGTGCATTCCGTAATAGGGTGTTGCCCCGACAATCGCCGATGCCAGAGCGGATATGGACCCCTCCTTATTTGTTCTAGCTCCCAGCACGGAATTGGCATATACCACAGCGTTAGACTCAGCCCAGCTTATGTGCACCCCGAAAGAAGGCACGTTCTCATCTTTGTATGGAATGCATGATAGAGTGGTCCTAACCCCCATTTTTTCATAAAGTTCAACGATCTCCATTTGCCTCTTCACAAACTCTTTATCTGCGGAGAAGGAGACCCGGTGAAAGAGGTCTAACCCACAGGGGTTAAGGGTGGATTTAACAGCGACCCTTGTCCCACCCCGTGAGAATCTCCTCAAGGTCTCTATGAGTCCCTTTCCACCAGTTTTATATGAGACCCCAGAGATGTGGGCGGAGGATATTGGAATGAGGTGGGGTGCGTCTAGCATCTCCCCTAGATTCACAAGGAGTTTCATTGCCAATTGCACCCCCTCCCCCATCTCCCCATCCAACATTTTCTCCTCATACCTTGTAAGATGCATGATGGGATATATGT
>JAGHBW010000148.1 GCA_021160765.1 Thermoplasmata archaeon | reverse complement strand
TCCTCCAATTTTGCTCTCTCATCCTCCAGTTTCCTCCTCTCCTCCTCCAATCTCGCCCTCTCATCTTCCACACCTTTTAGTTTTTCCTCTAGTTCCTCCTCCCTCCTTTTAAGTTCTCTCCTATCCTCCTCCAGCCTCTTCCACTCTTCTTCCACCGTTGCCCTCTCCTCCTCCAGTTTCCTCCACATGTCCCCAAAGTGCTCTTCTGACAGGCGGAGGAGTTGCCTCTCCTTCTCTATAAGGGTCTCTGTGAGATCCCTCATCTCTTTGAGAACCTCCTCAATTCTCTCTTCTCCCTCAAAAACCGCCTTACCGACCTCGGCCTTCCTCTCCAAGGGTTTTGCAACCTCCTTCTCAGCCCTCTCCTCTTCAGAGGGGGCCTCCTTTTCACTGTACTCCTCCTCTTCTCCTTCCACCTCAACCTCCTCCCCACCCTCCTTCTCTGTTTCACCCCCCTCTTCTGAGACCTCCTTGACCTCCTCGTATTCCTCACCCACCTCTTCCTCCACAGGTTCACCCTCAACGTACTCCTCGTGCTCTTCCTCCTTCCCCTCCATTATCTCTTCCGTTTCAGCGAAGAATTCGTCCTCTATAAGAGGAGGCTCCTCCGGCGGAGATGCTGACTTCTCCTCCTCTTTTAGCTTGCCCTCCCATTTCACCTTTATTCTCTTCTTTTTTACCATAAGCCTCACCACACGTCCTTGATATCAGTTCTGATTATCACTGGTGAAAACCACTGGCCACTTATTTAATTTTCTCCTCTGCACCATCATATCCAATCATTCGGGTGATAACCTTATATAGAAAAATTATCTTTTCACCCCCACTAGCCCCGTGGTGTAGCGGCCAAGCATCCGGGACTTTGGATCCCGGGACGGCAGTTCGAATCTGCCCGGGGCTACCACTTCCTCTTTGTAAAGAGGTTTATCTGGGGAAGGGAGTGTGGTTGTTATGCTTGAGGGGTTTATTGAATGGTTGTCAGAGTGGATACTTGAGGCAGCTGGGGGGAACGTCGTAGTAGTTGCCCTCTACGCAAGCCTCTTCGTGGCCCTGATGACCTCACTTGGCTCCCTAGTCGCCCTCTTTGCAAAGAGGCTTCCGGAGAGAAGTATGGACTTCTCCTTAGCCTTTGCTGCTGGTATAATGCTAGTGGCAAGTTTTACAAGCCTCATCCTCCCCGGGATGGAGTATTCCAACAGTTTCCTTCCAGTGGGGGTGGGAATATTTCTGGGGGTCCTCCTCATCTATCTCATAGACAGATACGTCCCCCATGAACACATTTACAAAGGGTTTGAGGGCTCTAAAGAGCTCAAGGAGAGACTGAAACTGGCCTGGCTTCTCATTTTCACCGTGATTATTCACAACCTCCCAGAGGGACTTGCTGTTGGTACTTCAATAGTCTATGACGTCCCCACGGGTCTTGTCACAGCGATAGCCATTGGGATACAGGACTTCCCAGAAGGGGTTATTGTTGCCCTCCCCCTCGCCGTGATATCTAAAAAGAGGCTCACTCCCATTGCCCTGGGGGTTTTGAGCGGTGTGGCGGAGGCGGTCATGGGTGTTGTTGGCGCACTACTATTCAACTCTGCCAGGGGAATCCTCCCCTATGGACTCGGGCTTGCTGGTGGTGCAATGCTTTACATAACAGTTAAAGAGATGATCCCGGAGATATACAGAAAAAAGGCGGAGAGCACCGCAATTACCATTGGATTCTTCGCCGGGTTCTACGTGATGCTTATATTGGATTCCATGTTGCGCTGAGAAAAGGTTATTCGTCAAAATTTATATTCCACCTCCCTTAAGCGGGGATACTAACAGGGATGTAAATGGCCCGGAAGAAGATAATAATAAAGGGTGCTAGACAGCACAACCTCAAAAACATTAATGTGGAGATTCCTCGCGATAAACTTGTTGTGATAACAGGCGTCTCTGGCTCTGGGAAATCCTCATTAGCCTTTGACACTCTTTACGCAGAAGGCCAGAGAAGGTTTATAGAGTCTCTTTCTACCTATGCAAGACAGTTTCTCGGCGTGATGGAGAAGCCGGACGTGGATTCAATAGAAGGGCTCTCACCCTCAATCGCAATCCAGCAGAAGGCTCCAACCCACAATCCCCGCTCCATTGTTGCCACAACGACTGAGATACATGACTACCTACGTCTCCTCTTTGCTAGAATTGGAAAGCCCCACTGTCCCCGCTGCGGTGTGGAAATAAAGAGGAGCAGTGCCCAGGAGGTGGTGGAGTACATTCTTAAAAGGTATGGTGGCGAGATAAAGATATTGTCTCCCATCATCAGAGGGAGGAAGGGGGAACACAGGGATCTCTTCTCGGAGCTGAGAAGGGAGGGATTCACGCAGGTTAGGGTTGACAACACCTTCAGAGGGCTGGATGAGGAGATAACCCTTGAAAAGAACAGAAAACATACAATAGAGGTGGTGGTGGATGAAATTGACCTCTCCGAGGGCGATAGGGAGAGACTCTCAGAGGCTGTGGAAGAGGCCCTCTCCATGAGTGGAGGTACGCTCATTGTTGTTCACGAAGGTGGTGAGGAGCTACATTCAGAAAAGATGACCTGTCCTAAATGCGGATTCAGCTTTCCCGAGCTTGAACCAAGAATGTTCTCGTTTAACTCCCCCTTCGGTGCGTGCAGGGAGTGCGCCGGGCTTGGTGATAAGCTAGATGTTGATCCCGATCTTCTCATCCCAGACCCCGACCTTTCCCTTGCGG
>JAGHBW010000220.1 GCA_021160765.1 Thermoplasmata archaeon | reverse complement strand
GATTTGAAGAGAGTACACCTTCTACTAACAAACAATAACGGCTTCAGAGACGCTCTAGATAGTATCAAGGTATACTCAGCAAGGGGTGAAGTCTCACCCTCCACCCCTGCGATATCCCCCTACAACCAGAACACATCGGGCGGGTACATCCTGGACAACACAACTTACTTCATCTTCCCCACATGGCTACAGGCGGTCTCCCTGGGTGAGGATGAACTAAACTCCCTCAATCTTGAGAGGGGGAGAAACGGAATAAGGGTGGAGGGGAAGGCAGGAGAGGAGAGCTTCGCAGCCTCGTGCTCCCTCTCCTGGAACGGCTATCCTCCACCGAAACTGGAGCTCCTCCAGCCACCCCCCCACACCCACATTCCAGCGGGAACACCCCTAAAGGCCACATTCCACCTCTCTGGATACCTTGAAGGGTTAAGCGAGATGGCCCTTCTCGGTTTCAGGGGTGTGGGGCATCATGAGGTGGGGGAGAACAGAACAGTGGTAATTGACACCTCACCCCTTCACGGTTCTGTGTGGGTTAAGTACACCACCTTCAGGGACGACGGGACCTTCGTCTCCAGAATGGTGAGATATGCGGTTGATGCCAAGCCCCCCCACGTCTCCATAACAGCCACACCCTTGGAGGTGGTGAGAGGTGAGGTGGTGGTGGTTCACCTCACCCTCACAGACGATGTACAGCTTCAGAGATTTCTTCTTAAAAGTCCCAGCGGGACGGTGGAGATGAACCTCTCCGGGAAAAACGAGGAAAAGGAGATCTCATTAAATACCTCCTCATGGCCCCTTGGGGAGGCAAACATCACTGTCCAGGTATGGGACAATGCGGGACTCATATCCTCCAATTACACCGTGGTGAGTGTGATTCCCCCACCTGACAAAACACCCCCTGAGGTTGAGATACTCTCCCCCACAAACGGCACAAAAGTGGAGGCGGGAGATTACGTGACCCTCCGGGGAAGAGCACAGGATGATACAGGGTTATCCTCCCTCATCCTCAGAGGAGACCTTGGCGTAGTGGACCTCATGCCCTACCTCTCCGGTGGGGAGTTTGAGGTGAGGCTGACAACGTCAGATGAGAATGTCGGTGAGGCGGTGCTGGTGGTGGCTGCACAGGACCTATCAGGGAACAGCGCCACAGCCTCAGTCAGGATTTTCATATACAGTGAGAGGGAGAGGGAGACAAATCCGCCAGTAATAACCCTTCTTTCACCTCAAACCATACCTGCCTCCTACCCGGACACTGTGAGCGTGGAGGGGGAGGTGTCAGATGACACAGAGGTGGAGGAGGTTCTGGTATCCCTTGACATGGGAGCGTCGTGGGAGAAGCTCAATCTCCTCTCCGGTAGATTCAGCATAGTGTTCAACACCACCTATCCCGTTGAGCATGGACTTCTGGATCCCAGGAGCGATTATGAAACACTCAACAACTATCCTCTGTACATAAGGGCTACAGATGTATGGGGGAACCGGGAAAAAGCTACTGTTATAATCAATGTTATAGACAACATAGAACCGGAACTTCACGTTTCAGCCAGCAGAGATAACGGATATCTGAGGGTAAATCTGACCTTCTCTGACAACCTGGCCGTCGTCTCCGGGGAGATAAACTTCTATTACTCAGACGGGGAGGTCTGGAGGGAGAGGATACCCTTCTCCGCCCTGGAGGAGGGACATTACGAGATGGAGATACCCCTCTCCCCAGATCAATGGGGAGACCTGGATGTGTTCGTGGAGGACCCGGCAGGTGGAAAATGCGTCAAGAGCATCTCAGTAGAGAGGGTGAGCAGAGAGGTGAAGACGAAGGGTGGTGGGGAGGGGGGTGTATCCCTTTATATACTGGTAGCGCTGGTGGCACTGGTAGCCTCCCTACTCGCTCTCCTCTTCCTCCTCTGGAGGAGAGAACACCACGAAGTAGAGTGAGAGGGAGATAATGAGCATAGAGGCTACAAGCGGGAGGGTTAATCTCTCCCCTAGAACCATTACTGCGAGAAATGATGCTATGGGTGGCTTTAGGAATAGAAGAGATGAGCCAGCGCCGGGGTTCACCTTGGAGAGACCCAGGAAGTAGAGGAGATATCCACCTCCTGTGGCACCAAGACCTAAATACAGCAGAATTAGAATATGTGAGGATGAGGGGTTTTGAAGAAAGGAGCCGTCTGACCCTGGGATGAGAAAGAATGGGAGAAAGCCCAGTGTTCCAAAAGTTATGGTTATTGAGGTGAAGGCTGTGGTCCCCATCTTCTCCATTAAGGGATGAGATAAAACGGTGTATATGGAGAAGAGGAGGGTTGCAGCTAGGATCATTGTATAGCCCACAGGGGAGAGCATGAGTCCCCCCCGGGAGAGAAGAAGGATAAGGAGACCCAGAAAGCCTCCCGCCACACCAAGAGCCCTTAGCAGGGTGAAGATCTCCTTGTAGAGAATTATTGAGAATATTGAAACGAAGATTGGGACGGAGGAGACGATAATGGCAGCGGAGGCGGCTGGGATGTATTTTAAGCTCAAATGATAGAGGATAAAGGTGCCTGTTATCCCCAGAAGGCCGAGGAGGGCCAGTTTCAAGGAGTGCTCTTTTACAGTCTTGGTGAGTCCAGGGTTCCTTTTAACGCTTATGAAGAGAAGTGGAAGAAGGAAGAGGAGGCTTAAAGAGAACCTTCCGAAGGCCACGCCCAGAGGGGATACACCCTCTGCAATGGCCTTGGAGGATACCTCTATCGTACTCCAGAAGACCACTCCCCCAGCGAGCATTGCATAGCCAGCTGGGGACTCCCTACCACGTTTGAGGGACATCCACCCCCTATTATCCACCGGAATATTACGTTTTGGGAAGCCTAAGGATGGAGGAATTGGACATAAAAAAGTTTAAATGAGGTAGGGTTTTTAAGGTTAACAATTAAATTTTGGTGGTAATTTTCAGACACAGGAGGAATATTTGTGGCACACAAATCCCTTATCAAGGATGTAGCCAGACGGGTCATGGAGGATATGAATAAGGAGAAGAGCTCCTTTGAGACCGTGGAGAAGCCCGTTTACACCCCTTCGCAGGAGGATGAGGAGCTTATAAGGATCCTGCAGGGGCTTAAAACAAACATCAAGATCGTAGGCTGTGGTGGTGCTGGTTCCAACACCATAAACCGTCTTGTGGAGGAGGGCGTCTACGGCGCCGACCTCTACGCCATTAACACCGACGCCCAGCATCTTCTGACGATCAACGCTCCCCACAAGATTCTCATAGGAAGGAGGACTACCAGGGGACTCGGTGCTGGTGCGAACCCACGCATTGGCAGGGACGCAGCGGAGGAGAACCGTGAGGAGATCGCACAGGCTTTAGCCGGTGCGGATATGGTCTTCATAACCGCCGGTATGGGTGGAGGCACAGGCACAGGAGCAGCACCTGTTGTGGCTGAGATAGCCAAGCAACAGGGTTCTCTTGTTATCGCCATAGTGACAAAACCCTTCTCCGCCGAAGGAATAGCCAGGATGGAGAACGCTGAGTGGGGAATACAGGAGCTTGAGCAGAATGCTGATACAGTCATCGTGATTCCCAATGACAAACTGCTGGAGATCGTACCCCGCCTGCCTCTCAATGCAGCCTTCAAGGTGGCCGACGAGATACTGATGAGGGCCATTAAGGGCATAGTTGAGATGATCACAAAGGTGGGGCTTGTCAATCTGGACTTCGCCGATTTGAAAACAATAATGAAGGGCGGCGGGGTGGCCATGATAGGGATCGGAGAATCAGATGAGGGCTCTGAGAAGGCGCAGAAGGCTGTTGAAGAGGCTCTCCGCTCACCCCTGCTTGAGTACGACATCTCCACCGCCACCGGGGCGCTCGTCAGCGTGACCGGGGGGGAGAGCATGACAGTTGCTGAGGCGGAGGCGGTGGCGGAGTACGTCCACAGCAAGATACAGAAGAACGCATCAATAATCTGGGGAGCCTATATTGAGCCGGAACTTGGGGATACAATAAGGGTTATGATCGTGGTTGTGGGGGTCTCCTCAAAGCTCATCTCCGGAAGGTCCAAGGCCCGCATGAGGCCCGGCACAATGGAGAGCCGGCTCGGGATAGACTTCATACGCTGAGGCGGGGGGAGATGAAGGTCTGTCCCCACTGCGGGGCGGTTAACGAAGACAAGGTTCTCTACTGCGTAAAGTGTATGAAACCCCTCCCCACCCAAGTCACACTTGATTATCTGAAAAGAGAGGGTTTCTCCGCTCTTGAATCTGGGGACATGAGGCGGGCGGAGGAGAGGTTCTCAAAACTCTACTCGCTCAACCCCGGGGAGAGGGACGCCGCAGCCTTGTCCGGCGTCCTCAAGATAAAACTGGGTCTTATAAGGGAGGGATGGGAGTTCTTAGAAAGCACAGACCTTGCGGAGAGGTCTGGCAGATGCACCTCCTGCCGGGGAACAGGCAGATGCCCCACGTGTGAGGGGGAGGGGGTTTGTATAATG
>JAGHBW010000073.1 GCA_021160765.1 Thermoplasmata archaeon | reverse complement strand
CTGACGAAGTCTGCTCCCACAACCTCTGCAACGGATACAGCATCCTCTGCACAATTTCTCAATATGTTTATCCCCACCTCCCCGGGGAAGATCTCTCTAACCTTAAGAGCAATGGCGGTCATGGATGCAACAGTTAGGGGGTGGGCTTTATCTTTGGGGTAGGGCTTGTCTCCATAGTTCTCAAGGATAAGGCCTGTGAACTCTGCGTCTGCAAGCAACTGTGCCTCGGAGATAGCCTTTTCAAGTGCTCGCATAAAACTTCCCCCCCTTGGGGTGCCGGGCAGGGGTGGAAGGTGTATCACACCTACTATCTTTTTCATCACTCCGCACCACCCCCAAATGAGAAAGATTCCTTTTCTTTTTTTCCCCAAGGAAGTGCTATTAACCCTGTGCCTTAGTGTGTACTCCGGTTAGGGTACATGAGTATAGGAGTAGGCTGAGGCTTAACACGGGTTAGGATAAAGAGGGGGTCCCTTATCAGGAGATGGAGATGTTAACCCCACTCCTGCTCCTGTTAGCCTGTAGCCTAACGGGGCCACCCAATAACGGTTTGCCAAAACTTCCCCCTCGCCCTTTAACTCAAGGGAGGAGGTCTCCCCATTCACACAAACCTATGTTCATCCGGATGTGCACTATGTACCCGTGTTAGGCTACGGCCTAACTGTAGCAGTGCAGAACTTAAATCGCAGAAGGCCCGGGGAAGGATGTCGTTAATAAAAACACCAACCCAAAACTGTTTTCTGTATGTGTGGTTCCCCCCCATGAATTGAGCATAAAATAGCAATCCATGAAGGTTTTCAGAAAACTTTATATACCCCACCCGCCAAGAGGTGCTATCACTTTATATAACAAAAGGGCATATACTATAAAATGCCGTAAAAGAACCCTTTTACGGCATTTTTAGGGGTGTAAAACCCTTAAAAAAGCGCATAGGGGGGATGGGATGCCGAAAAAGAAGAAGAGCCTGCCCATTTATCTGACAGTGGATGAGATAAGAAGAATGCTTTCTGCGGCGAAAAACGAGAGGGACCGCCTCATGGTCCTTCTCGCCTACAAGACAGGTTTGAGATGTCATGAGATCACATCGCTTAAGATAGAGCACATAGATTTTGAGAAGAACCTCATTATGGTGGTGGATGGGAAGGGGAACAGGGATAGGATGGTGTATGTGGATCCAGACACGATTAAACAGTTAAGGGAATACATTGGGGAGAGGAGGAGCGGGATCGTGTTTTTAAGTCAGAAGAACACGCCCCGGAGAAAGGTTAAGCGAACGATACTGCACTATGATGAGGAGGGGAACGTTGTAAAAAGAGAGGTGAGATGGGTAACACTGGAGAGGGGTCAGCTCAATGATGCCACACTGGAGAGGATAGTACGGAACATGGCCCGCGATGCAGGAATTGTTAAGCCGAAGAGGGTTACCACACATACTCTCCGCCACACCTTCGCCTGTCAATCCCTCCTGGCAGGGGTCCCCATTACCACAGTTCAGATTGCGCTGGGACACGCCTCCCTCAAGACCACAGAGATATATCTAAGGGCGATACAGAACACCGAGCAGCTCATAAAGGACTATCAGAAGAACCCCCTTCCCGTATAGGTTGTTGCCCGACCACTGCACGCCGTACCCCCGTAAGGCTACGGGCTAACCGTGTGCATCTGTGCGGTTAACTCCTCTCCGGAAGGGATAACCCTTAACTCTTCTGAAGAAGTTAACCTTTGACCTCCCCGGGGGCATCTCTTCAACGAACCGGGAGAAGACACCCACCTGCTCCCCCCTCTCAAATACCCTGATATCCCCATCAACAGAGACCGTCACCGCAATGCACTCTGCCTTCCTTGTGATGGTTAACGCCGCCTGTGTTTTGGTCCCCCCCTCCTGCAGTTTTCCCGCAGAATTTAGCAACCTGTCGCACACGTTTACATATTTTCCAACCCCCCACACCCTTCCATCAGGAGAGACTGCGATGGCTCCGTCCAAAGTGAAAAATGGGTATATGTCCTTCCAGTCCCCGATCATCACCTTCAGGTTTCTGCTGGTGTAAAATCTAGCGGAGTTAAGGGTTTTCAGATATCTGCTCACCTCCCTGTGCCTCCCCAGGAGGAAGAAGGCCCCCAGCGGTTCTCTACCGTACCCCTTAAGGGAGAGCATGAAAGATGCATTTAATATATTTTTAAACGTCTTTTTGAAGTCTCTGGAGCAGTTCCCCGTGTTGAGAAGGTGAAGCCCGCCCCCATCAAGAAGGGATGTGACATCTCCCTCAAGAGCAACATAATACCTGTATCTCCTCTCCCCCCTGTTTAGATAAACCTCCCTTTTCGGATCAGAAAGGATCTTCTGTCTCTTGGACATCCTGTACTCCCCCCCGGGGTAGATTATGTGTATGGCGCCCTCCTCGCTGAGACTTCCTACAATTGCACTGTTCTCCTCCGCAAACTCCCTCCAATCGTTGCCCCCCTTCCTTATCCTGCCTACACCTAGAATCTTTCCTTCTGGGCTAATGAACATTACCCCGGGGAATTGGGAGTAATTGAAGAATGTACGGTGGTACTCCGGCAGGGTTATGTCCGGTGGATTTTTGAGGTTTTCAAAAGGGTCTGGCACACTCTTTTTCAGCTTTTTAGAAATGCCCTTCGGCGCACCTATTAAATAGAGAGATGGAAAGAATCGCCCCTCGTATCCCCTTAAAGCAAGTATCATAATCAGTCTAAGGAATACCTCCACCGTTCCCCTTTCCACCCCTGACCCCCTGGATATAACAGATGTCATATTAGCAAGCCTGACCTCTGAGGTTAGGTACTGAAAGGTGTACCTTGGAGGATTCATCTCAGAGGTCACTTCAATCACCGTTTGACTCTTCCTCCTCTAACTCTTCTTCTTCCGGGAACATTATGCCATTCAAATAGCTATCCACAGCCATTGCCCTCTCAACGCTCTGTGCAAGATAGTTCCTGACCGCCTCCTCAACAAACCTCTCCTTGTCCCCTATGAACTCCTTGCTTACGGCCATATCTAATTGATCGTTCAGATGCCGGGGGAGGGTAATGATTAGGGTGTTAGGGGCCTGTTTCTTTGTTTCCTCACTTATGAAATGTCTAAGTGCAGTTCTGACGAGCTCGCTCACTGTTTTGTAACCTCCAGCGTGGAGGAGTCGGTAAACCTCCACCATTAGGTCAGGGTCTAGTTTTACAGTGAGCTTCTCTTGATAAGCCCCCATTTTGACACCTTCAGGACTTCCATGAGCCACCTGGCCCTATTATTGTTCTATCCCCGAGATCGCGTCCCCTTAAACACCCACACGAAAGAGGCATCCCATCCCCGGTTTTTG
>JAGHBW010000024.1 GCA_021160765.1 Thermoplasmata archaeon | reverse complement strand
GGTATGTAGCGAAAGGTTGCAGCAGGGTGTAAATCTCCCATCAAACTCATCATCACACTGGTTTTATTTAATATTATCCATGAGATTTATTTAACTGTCAATTATTTCCTCAGCAGGGTGCAAGACAAAGGAGGCGCAGAATGGTCCTCAAGGTATACAACACAAGAACAAGAAGGAAGGAGATCTTTGAGCCGTTACGGGAAGGGGTTGTTAGAATGTATGTCTGCGGGCCGACAGTGTACGACCTCTCCCATATAGGCCATGCAAGAAGTTATGTGGCGTTTGATGTGATAAGAAGGTATCTTGAATTTAAAGGCTATCGGGTGATTTACGTTCAGAACTTCACCGATGTGGATGATAAAATAATCCAGCGTGCCAAGGAATTGGGGGTGGAGCCGCAGGAGCTGGCGGAGAGATACATTCGGGAGTTTTTAAGGGATATGGACCGCCTGGGCATAAAAAGGGCTACAATATATCCAAGGGCCACAGAGCACATTGAGGACATGATCAAGGTCATTGAAGGCTTGATAGAGAAGGGGCACGCATACGTGGTGGAGGGGAATGTATATTTCAACATAGAGAGCGCACGGGACAGATTCGGCCAACTTGTTCATCAAAGCCTAGACGAGATGCTTGACGGCGCCAGAGTTGAGATAGACCCGAAAAAGAGGAACCCAAAAGACTTCGCTCTGTGGAAGGCGGCCAAAGAGGGTGAACCCTGGTGGGACAGCCCCTGGGGACCCGGAAGACCCGGATGGCACATAGAGTGTTCTACAATGTCAACGAAGTATCTTGGTGAGCAATTTGACATACACGGAGGGGGGCAGGACTTAATATTCCCCCATCACGAGGCGGAGATACTTCAGAGCGAGTGCTACACCGGAAAGAGCCCCATGGCAAGGTACTGGCTGCATAATGGTTTTGTAACCATAAACAAGGAAAAGATGTCTAAATCCCTCGGAAATTTCTTCACCATACGGGAGATACTGAAAGAGTATCCTCCTATGGTGCTTCGCTTCTTCCTTCTCTACACCCATTATAGAAGCCCCATAGACTTCTCCTGGGATCACCTTAAAGAGGCCTCCTCCGCATATAAGAGGCTGAAAGCACTGAAAGAGATTCTGAGCAGGATGGCTAGTGGTGAGGGGGGGAAGGACTCCAAGGACGACAAAGAGTTCCTGAAAGCCCTTGAAGAAGTTGAAGATGAGTTCTTCAAGGCCATGGATGACGATTTCAACACTAGGGTTGCTATAGCACAACTGTTCAGGTTAGATGATATTGTCAGAAAATACCAGGATAGAGGTGTTAGGAGGAAGAGTTGGAGAAGGGCAAGGAGGTTCTTCAATAATGCAATGAGGATTCTGGGGCTAACCTTCCCCCGGGGGAGGAGGAGCAGGGGCATTGAGAGGGAGTTGATAGAGCTCATACTGGAGGTTAGAGAGAGGGCGAGGAAGAATAAGGACTTCCCTCTGGCAGATTACATAAGAGAGAGGCTGAGGGAGCTTAACGTTGTAGTGGAGGACACCAGAGAAGGGCCCATCTGGAGGTTTGAGGGATAAATTACGTTTCAGTATCAGGTTTGCTCCCCTCCTCCCCCTCAGATATACCCTCTCCGGAGGTCTCAGAGGAGGGGGTCCAAACGGTAGATTCCCAGGACTGTTCATGATATGGGTACTCTGGGGGTCGGGTGTCCTCTGGATAGGATGGGGGCGTAACCCATCCCTCTTTAACAACCTCACTCTTCCTCCTCTTCTTTATAAAATAATAAACCACAAGGACCACTATCAGTATGACTATAATGATCGCCACACCACATATTATCATAGCCCATTTGAATATATCTCCCAGGGGGCTTTTCACCTTCTCCCCTTCTTCCACCTCGTGCCCTTTTGCACCGAATCCCGCAGTATCAAGTATCCCCCCCTCCAGTATATCCTCCTTTTCGTATGTATTGAAACAGACCACAAAGATCTCAAAATCATCCCCCTCTTTTATATCGTATGTCTTAAGAACACTTAGAGGTATCTTATAAACGATCTTATTCCCTTTCACCTCAACATTGCAGGAAACCTCTTCTGTGGAGAAGATCAGGCCGTCCTCAACATTGGGGGTGGGGGATGACGGAAGATCCTTCATAAAGGGGACTTCAGTAAAATAGCCTTTAACAAAATAAACTACAAAGGAGGATGCGTTAACTATATCCCCTTTGGTTGTTATGGTGACTGAGATGTAATCTCCATCTTTCTCGCTATCTATCCTAAGAATGTCATAGGCTGGTTTGCTGTTTTTATGATAGGTGTAATAAAAAGATGTGTCCAGCTCCCACCATATCTCATCACCCTCCGGATCAGTGTAGCTCTTCCTGAGATCCTCCCCTGAGAAGGTCTCATTCTCTTCAGATGCAACAACTTCAATCAATACGTGATCAGTGGCGTTCAATACTCCATCACTAACCCTCAAGGTGATATTATGGTGCCCTGGAACGGAAAGTGTTGCCCTTATCATATCTCCGTAGCCCAGGACACCTTGAAGGGAGGAGATCCAAGTGTAGTTAAGTGGGTCCCCATCGGGATCCTCAGCAGAACCTATTAGAACAATGGAATCCCCCAAATCCACACGGGTGGGGATGAGAAGGCTATTTATCTCCACTGTTGGGGGGTCATTTACAGGGAGGACCGTTAAGTTTATACGCACCTCCTGAGAGTATACTCCATCACTGGCTATAACAGAGAAATTTAGGCGGCCGTACGCATTTCTTAGGAGGGAGATGAGAAGTTCTGAACCGTTTATAGTTATATTGGCAAGGTTTGTGGAGAAAAAGGTGCCCTTCCCCTCACCGTCCCACCACAGTGTATAAACCAGAACATCTCCATCCGGGTCGGAGAACACCTCCGTGAGGTTTACGGTGTAGGGTGGGGAGTCCTCCTCCAGTGTGATCGTGCTGTTAAACGTGGGAGAGAGAACCGGAGCTCTGTTGTATTGAAGAATTCTCACAAACACCGAGACTGTTTTTGCGTCCGATTCGTTGTCAATGACCTGCGCCGATATGTTATATTCACCGGGAGGGTAGTCTCTAGGTACTAAGTAGGTATATATGTAGACCCCTCCCTCCTCCATCATCTCAACAACCCCTCCACCAATAGGGGTCAAATTCAACCACACCTCGGATATATTCTCAGAACCGACCGGGGTGAGCGTGAAGGATATGTTTCCCTTCCCGTCATTATAAACCTCATCTGGTGTGGCGGTGAACGATCCCACCTCAGGAGGATTTCCCGGCAAACCCCTATATGTCGGGATGGCTAAAAGAGGCAAAAGCAATATGATGGAAACCAAATTTTCAAATCTCAACATCACCACCTACCCTTACTTAAAAGATACAGAGGAAATAAACAACTTGGTCAATATTTAAACTTTTTCTGGCCTCATCACCCCCTACTATAGCAGTGCCTCACAACAAAAATAATATATGCGAGGAATAAGGTTGTTCTCTGCCCCTGC
>JAGHBW010000055.1 GCA_021160765.1 Thermoplasmata archaeon | reverse complement strand
TGGGCGTGTTCGTATATATCCCATTACCTCTTTCCTTCCAGATCTTCACTATTTCCCTGTTGTTATCACACATGGGATCGTATTCTAGTGGCTTGAACTCTTCAGTATTCATGTACGCATACACTGGCTTCGTAGCACTAGCTATGTCCCTCATTAAATCCACTAAAAACTCATCCATCGCCCTGCTTAATGGCGGATCTGAAAACTCAAAATACCTATGCAACGACCAGAAATCTACTATTATTGCTCTCTTACCTTTCCCTTCATGTCTGTAGATCCCCACTTTATTTCCATCCTCACATGTCACCGACTTTTCTGGATGAAATGGATTTTTCCTATCATATCTCACCCTACATCTCTGGTAATACCCTTCAGGTGGAAAGGGTACAATATACAGATATATGCTCTTATCTATTTCATAGTACTTCTTTATCAGTGATCTTAATTTGTCATCTCTTATCTCTCTCACATTCTTTGGCTCTACTTTCGCTAACCACTCTGCTCCACTCCAGTTCTCCAGTTTATCTATCTCTTTTACGCCATACTCTTTCATAATATATTTTCCCCAATCCCGTTCAACAGTAAACCCTTCCTTCTCGTATTTCCACCATAGCCATTTAAACTTCATCCTCAGCAATACTTTAACTATTGTAGCTATATTTTCCTCCAGTTCTTCCCCATCTTCGTAAACGAATGTCATTCCCTGATAATCCTCGCTCATCTACTTCACCACCCGAAATACTCTATTTCTATTTCCAAATCATTCATGCCCAATTTACTCTTGTACACACCTATTCTCTCCAGCAACTCACTATTGTATTCTGTATACTTCTGCAGTAAATATATCTTAAGATTCTTTGCTCCTCCGTACTCCCAATTACCAATAGAGATATCTTTTTCTCTGCTCAGTAATTTGAACAAAGTGTTCCTATGCTGTCTGCGTTTTCTGCAGTATTTTATCACATTCATATGGCTTTATGCCGTAAAAGGCACCCTGGAACCTCTCCTTCAGTCTGTTGAAGCCAAAGTCCTATTGAAGAGAGGACCAGATGTCTTTATAAGACATAGTCCTCAACCCACTGTCATTCTCCCCCTCAATGCCTGAGTACAGCAATTTATAGAGAGATTTATAGTGAATTGTAACTCCGTTTTGCCTTTCAGTTTTGTCATCCCCTAGATAGATAACCCACGCTTTGGTGATATTATATTTCCTCATAAACCATTGAAGAGACTTGAGTTTTGTGCTCTCCACTTTCTGGGTATTTTTAACCTCTATGGGCAGGATGCCATTCTTATCAACTTTCAGAAAATCCACCTCCCTGCTTCTCTCTCTGAAATAATGCTGAACTCCCAGTTTGCTGAGCACGAGGCTCTCCACTACTTTGTCTTCGTTTATATAGTCATAATATGCATACGCCAGTGCTGGGTGGTACGGATATACCTTCTGCATCTTCCGTGATTCAGCAAACACAGACGGGCGGTAGTTCCTGATTATCCTTATCACCTTACTAAATTCCAGGAGAAAGAGGTGATGCCTCATATTTTCCTTGCTAACATGGAGCTTCTCACTTAATCTGGTTATGTTGAGAATGATCCCAACCTCTTTAAGAAACAATCTGAACAGCATTTTCAGGAGATATGGGTCCGTCTTTGGAAATATGTCCACCAAGTCGGAGAAGAGAACCTTCTCCACCACGAAACTCTGGATGTACTCACGAACCCGCGTTGGATCGTAATGAACGATCTCTGGAAATGGTTTTCGCACATACTCATCAAATATAGGCTCCAGGTTTATGTTCTCTATCTCATAACTCTGCATCTTTCTGCTGTAGTAGAGCTCTGCAAACTCTCTCAGAGTTAATGGCTTAATCTCAAATTTAAAATGTCTTCCAGCCAGGTTCTTTGCGGCATTTTTCTCCAGATTTATCCCTGCGGAGCCGCTTATTACAATTTTGATGTTCGGGAGGCTATCGTAAATTGTTTTCAGTTCCGCGCTCCAATTTTTCAATTTGTGAATCTCATCAAGGAATAAGTACACTTTCTCATTTCTCCAGTCAACTTTCGTGATTTTTCTGTATTCCTTCAGCAAGTCCATTATACTCTGGCAGGGGATGTCAAAAGAGAAGTATAGAATATTTCGCGCTCTCACCCCTCTGTGCAGTAAGTCCTCAATAATCTGATACATCATGGTGGTTTTGCCAACTCTTCTCAGGCCTGTAAGCACAATTATCTGCCTGTATTTCCTGAAGGTATCCAGTACCTTCCTGAATACTTCCCTTTTATACGGCTTTGCCTTTTCCTCGCTTATCCTCTCGCTTTCCCACCACTGGTTGAGCATAAGCATACTTTCGTACATATTGGTACTAAACGAGTACTTATCCTTAACACTTTCGGCCTCTGCGGGTACCAACGTGTAAGATTATAACCCAATAACATCCCTGCGCCTGCCTCTTCTGCAGAATCTTATTAAGAGTCAAATCTGACATGTCCTATAGGACATCCCTCTATGGTTCGCAGAAGATCTCTGGAACTTCTCCTTCAGTCTGTTGAATCTTCCCCTGCTCCTTTTACAATCTACCCGAGCATCTTCCCTATTATTGCAACATAATCTCCCTCTTTCAAGCTTCCCGCAACCCTGCCCTATACCTCCATCTCCATTCTCATCCCATAATCAACCTCTATCTTCCATGTACATTCCTCTTTCCCGCTATACAATCCAGCAACTTGCACCCCAGTTCTCTCACAGATTCCTTCACTCAATAAACTTTACTTCTTTCACTGGAACCCTGTGCTTTCTGCTCATCCTCTTTATTACCTTCATTACCTCATCCTTCTTCGCTCCGCCACCATAAATTGTTCTCACCTCTATGTTTCCCGTTCTTTAGGGTTCTTCCCCATTTACTTTCGTAGTAATCATATTGGAGAGGCTTCAGAAGAGTGTCATCTGCAACATTCCTTTAAGGAATATAGATTTCTCCACTACCCCAGGGATCTTTGAGGTCATCTCCACATGCCTTATTAGAGCCTCCCTGGAGTCAAAGATAAGGGGTTTCTTCTTAAGAGCACGTCTTGTGGTCTCCCGTATAACCCACACACCCAGAGGTGCCCAGTACTCAGATGTTATCCTTCTTATCACTGTTATTGTTGCGCTTCTTCTAACTTTAAGCAGGTACTCCCCAACCGCCAGCCTTGCAGCGTAATACGCCCCTTCAACCGTTTTTGCGTAGTCCTTCCTTCCCCGGGGCCCCTCATAGTCGTGAAGGATCGTTCTGGACTCCCCCCAGAAGGCTCCCTTCTGCCACTGCTCCAGCATCTCAAACTGAAGAGGTCCAGGTTGAAGGATCACCTGGATATAGTTTCCGGCGTAGTTCTCCTGAAAGAGCATGAGGGAGTCTACGGAGGGATACGTTGAGATCTCCTCCTTCATCCTGCGGAAGATGATGTCGTCTGTAGCCGTTATACTCCACCGGGTTGGAACGAGCCTTCTTCTCCTTCCCGTTCCAAGGTTTCCTATGGAGAGAAGTTGGATGACCTTCTCAAGTGGAACTCCGCTTCTGTAAAGCTCCCACGCCGCCTCCTCAGCCTTAAGGTCGTAGTCGTAAACTGCTCTCTCCAATGCTGGGAGAGTGGATGGGTTCTCAACCACTCTGAACCTCTGAAATGAGAGGGTTGGCCCGAAGGGCATCTCTATTCTCCTCACCGTCGGCCTGATCGCTTGAGATGGCTTTTTGTCCAGCCGCATCTCGCAGTCCACTGATTTAACAGAGAGTGAGAGTTCCTGAAGGGATTCCAGCACCCTCCTCTCCCCACCTTTAAGCCTCTCCTCCTCTATTATCGGGTGGCTGCTCAATTTAAGGAAGTCCACTCCAGGACTCCTGGCATTAACCCCTCTCTTCCCCCTGATCAGCGAGGAGCGTAGGGCGTAAACCTCCTCAATGCTTCTTCCCCAGAGCTCCTCTCCAAGTATATATCGCGAGGTCTCCTCCTCAACAGGAGGGATCATGGGTCCAATGCTTATGTTGGGGTAGTTATACCTCCCAACGAAGACCTCCGGAGGAGATGGCCCGAAGATCTCCTCATTCTTTATCTCTAAAGGGGGCATTCTCCTCTTTATCTCTGTCAGGAGCGGGCAGGGATGAATCCCGCACAGGTTCTTTGAGCCTTTACAGAGGACGCAGTAGGGAAATGCCATCCTCCTGCAATATAAGGTTAAAATAAGAAATACCTTTTGGGATAGTTGTGCGGTGGGGGGCTAAAAAAGGTGATGAGAATGGAAGATGAGTTCGTCTCCATTGAGGACATAATGGCAGGGAAATACACAGGTGAGAGTGTGAAGGTGCGGGGCTGGATATACCGCACCAGGGGAACGAAAAAGTTAAGGTTTATAGTCCTCAGAAACTCAACAGGAATAATTCAGGTCACTATTATAAAGGGTGAACTGCCCGATGAGGAGTTTGAGGCTGCGGAGAGGGCCCTGGTTGAGTCTTCCCTCTGGGTGGAGGGGGTGGTCAGAGAGGATAAGAGAGCCCCGGGGGGCTACGAGATACAGGCGAGAAAGGTCAACATTATACATTTCGCAGAGATCTTCCCCATAACAAAGGACAAGAGCGACGAGTTTCTGATGGACGTCCGTCACCTCTGGTTGAGGTCCAGGCAGATGACCTCCACCCTTAAGATACGCTCCACGGTCTTCAAGCTCTTTCGGGAATTCTTCCTGGAGAGGGGATTTTACGAGACGCACTCACCCACATTTGTGACGGGGGCGTGTGAGGGTGGCTCCACACTCTTTCCAGTCAAATACTTTGACAGGGAGGTTTATCTTACACAATCCTGGCAGCTATATGCAGAGGCGATGATATACTCACTGGAGAAGATATTCACCGTTGCCCCTTCCTTCAGAGCTGAGAAGTCCAGAACGAGAAGACATCTTACAGAGTTCTGGCACGGAGAGGTTGAGGCGGCATGGATGGGAAATGAGGATATGATGAAACTGGAAGAGGAGATGATGGAGTACATTTTAGAGGGGGTGATTAAAGAGAGGAGGGCGGATCTGGAGTATCTGGGTAGGGATATCTCATTTTTGAAGGAGATCTCACCGCCCTTTGAAAGGCTCCCCTACAGAAAGGTTCTTGAGATGCTAAACGAGAAGGGTTTCAACCTGGAATGGGGGGATGACTTCGGTTATGATGAGGAGAAGGCACTAACGGAGGAGTTCTCCCAGCCGTTCTTCATAACGCACTTCCCACGCTCCAAGGGTTTCTACCACCGCCCGGACCCGGAGAACCCCGAGGTACTTCTCTGCCATGACATGCTTGCCCCAGAGGGCTACGGGGAGATCATTGGTGGGGGTGAGAGGATCTGGGAGAAGGAGGTGCTCCTAGAAAGGATTAAAGAGTTTGGACTGGACCCAGAGAACTACTCCTGGTATGTTGATTTAAGAAGATACGGTTCGGTACCACATTCTGGTTTTGGCCTGGGACTGGACCGTTTTATAACGTGGATCGCTGATATCAAGCACATAAAGTATGCAATACCATTTCCGAGAACTCCCAGAAGGGTAACCCCATGACAGGAAAAGTTTTAAACCCTCATTCACATAAATGGAGCCACAAGGGTGGTTTTATGGCAGGCATGAAAGCGGTGTCCATTCCTTTAGCAGTCATTCTCCTGTTCTCCTCCGTCGTCTTTGTGGTGTCCCCTGCCGGGGGGGATGTTGTGAGAACGGTAATTTCTGAATCGGAACCAAACAATGACGTAAACAGCGCTGATGTGGTTCCACGCTCAACGACGGGGGTGAACGTTACGGGTGAGGTGGGTGGGGGGGACGTCTCAGATTTCTTCAAAATAGAGCTTCAGGGGGGTTC
>JAGHBW010000124.1 GCA_021160765.1 Thermoplasmata archaeon | reverse complement strand
GGAAAACATCCATATGGGGTTGTTGTACTGCGTATAGATGGAAGACGTGTGGACGTCAATATTCATCCGCAGAAACTGAGAGTAAAGATCCTTGGTGAAGGGGAGATCATAGATAATCTGAAAGATGCTATAAAGGAGGACCTTCAGGAGATGGTACCTCCACCAAAGAGTCTTTCATTGGGTGAGGAGGTCATGTTGGGGAAACCCCCGGGGGTTGTTAATGATAATAGCGGGGGGGTGAAGGTTAGAAGTTCAAGGCAGGTTCTGCTTCCTGTTGAAGGGGCGAGGGGGGTCAGTGGAGTTTTGGAGAGGGTTCTTCCTCTCTCCTCCTCCCGTTTGAGACCTGTTGAAAGGCTGGAGAAGGGGGAGGTACGCATTATTGGGCAGTTCCAAAATCGCTATGTTCTCCTGGAACATGGGGATGAATTAATCCTCCTGGACCAGCATGCAGCACATGAGAGGATTAGGCTTGAGGAGGCGGAGAGATACTTTGAGGTAGGGGGAAAGGTGTTGGAGCTTCTACAACCGATTTATGTTGAACTTCCGCCCGGAAGAATTAGAGAAATGGAGGAGAGGTGGGAGGAGTTGAAAAAACTTGGGATCGCTGCTGAGCCATTCGGGGACAACAAAGTAGTGATAAGGGCAATACCCGCATTTATAAAGCCTTCGGAGGCGAAGGAGGTTTTGAGGGATTTTCTTGAAGGGTATGGTGGGAGGATTCTTGCAGAGGAGCGAGAGAGGCTAATTGACAATTACTCCTGCAAGGGTGCCATAAAAAGCGGAGAAAGTCTGACAGACGCTCAGATAAGGGAGCTTGTACATGAGCTGTTTAAGTGCAGGGATCCCTATCACTGTGCGCACGGAAGGCCCACCATGCTGAGAATTTCCATCACTGACCTGGACAAGGCTTTTAACAGAACCGGTTAGGCGCAGGTTTTTTAATCTCACAGAGCATTTGAATATTTATGAACCAAGACAATATCCGTGAAAGGTTTCTAAGGAACCCTTATCCTTTTGTGGAGGAAGCGAGAGAGATTCTTAAAGAGGTGGTTAAGAAAACCCCCGTTGACCACACCAACACCTTTTCCCGTATTCTGAAGGGTGATGTGTATCTCAAAAAGGAGGTTCTTCAGAGCACTGGGTCGTTTAAAATAAGGGGTGCATACAATAAGATCTATCACCTTCCCGACTCGGTGAGGAAAAGGGGTGTGGTTGCCTGTTCAACGGGCAATCACGCCCAGGGGGTTGCTTATGCAGCCTCACTCTTTGAGGTACCTGCTACAATAGTCATGCCAAAAACCACGATACCTCCAAAGGTAGAGGCAACAAGGGGCTACGGTGCCAAAGTGATTCTTCGGGGGAACAATCTAACTGAGGCTTATGAGTACGCCATGCGCCTTGTGGAACGAGAGGGACTTACACTTATACACCCCTATAATGACCCGTATATCATAGCTGGCCAGGGAACTATAGGATTTGAGGTGATGGAGGACGTACCGGACACTGAGGTAATCGTTGTTCCTGTTGGTGGGGGAGGGCTCATAACGGGAATTGCGGTTGCAGCTAAGGGGATAAATGAGAATGTTGCGGTATGGGGGGTTCAGGCGAAGGGGGCATGTTCATTTTACATCTCCAGAAAGGCGGGAAAGATTATGGAGATACCCCATGTACACACTATAGCAGATGGGATCGCAGTAAAAACCCCGGGGGATATCACTTTGGAACTCTCAAAAAGATATGTGGACGACATGACCGTGGTGGATGATGAGGAGATCTCTGGCGCTATTCTGATGCTTATGGAGCGTTCAAAGCTTGTTGTGGAGGGTGCCGGAGCCGCCTCTTTGGCAGCAGCCATATACGGAAAGTTCTCCGTGGAGGGAAGGGTTGCCACCTTTGTTTTATCAGGTGGCAATATAGACATGATGATGGTGTCCAAGATTTTGGAGAAAGGTCTTTTAAAGAGTGGGAGAATTCTTACCTTAAGGCTGTTACTCGCAGATAGACCGGGGGTTCTTACAGAGGTGTTAAGCGTTATATCTGAGATGGAAGGCAACGTTAGAGAGATAAACCTTCAGAGGGTCTCCCCTCTCGCCCCCCTCAATCACACCATAGTGGAGATAACCGTTGAGACGAAGGGGTGTGAGCACTCCAGACAGATCCTTCACCATTTAAAGGAGAGGGGAATTAAGATCCTGCGTTAGCCACTTCTCTTTTTCCCAACATTCCTTCGCCTCTCCTCCCACCTCGGAAATAGCATCACGAATCTTGCACCTTTTCTATAGTCTTCTGAATGTCTGTCCTCCACCCATATTCTCCCCCCTGATCTCTCAACGAGCTCTCTAACAATGGCCAGACCGAGACCCGAACCGGAGATGGAATCCCACGTTGAGAACCTCTTGAAAAGGTCCTTCTTTCTCTCCGGTGGTATTCCCCTCCCCTTGTCTGCTACAGAGACCTTCCAGTACTTCTGTCCTCCCTCAGCTTTCTCCTCCCCCTTCACCTGAATATAGACGTAGTCTCCCGGGGTATATCTTACGGCGTTCTGGAAGAGGTTAAGGAATATGTTTACCATGAACTCATCCCCCGGAATGTCCATCCTTCCTTCAGGAAGATGATAGTCAAACTCTATGATCTTTCTGGGGTGCATCCTTTTGATGAGCTCTTCTGCCTTTTTGATGAGGTCTTTTACGTTTACCCTCTGAAGAGGAAAACGGTACATTTTAATCTTGTACAGGTCCTTTATCTTATCCAGCGTCTGTGTAGCGCTGTCCGTTATAGACATTATTTTCTCTAGCATCTCTTCCGATACCTCAGAACCGCTTCTTCTCTTAAGAAGTGCAAGTTCAGTATTAAGCCGTATTCCAGTAAGGAGGTTCTTTACATCGTGAGCGGCGATGTCCAGGAACAGTTCACCAGCCTTTTTTGCATCCTCTATCTCCCTTTTATCTCTCTCCATGCTCTCCATATCGTACTTCAACCTCTGAGACATCTCATTAAAGGCCTCTGAAAGAAGGGCTAGCTCTCTTTCATCTCTCACCGGAACCTTAACACCATATTCACCATCTTTTACTTTCTTAACTGCCTCCCCGATCTCCTCAAGAGGATAGAAGAGCCTTTTCATCAGGTAGGAGTAAAGGACCACAAATATAACAAAGATGAGACCTACAAGGAAGATGAAATTGATTATATATATACGCTGGACCTCGTCCCTCCACCGGTTGATGTGTGCTGTAAAAGTGGTGAGAGCCTCATCCATATCAAGGACTCCGGCGACCATCCAGTTTGGGGGGTGTACGGGGTAGGAGAAGATCATTTTGTTTCCCACATTGTAAACAGCGTTCTCGCGCTCACTGCATATTCTCCGATAGATCTCCTTCTCCTCCTCTGATACATCTCTTGTGAAGATGTTCTCTTTGCTAACAGTGGGTTGAGAGAATAGGCTTGAAGCTAGAATGTCTCCTCCTTCATTCATCAGAAAGATCTCTTCCAGTCCAGCAAGCTTTATTCGCCTCAACGGCTCTATAAAATTTCTGATGTTTAGATCCACGCCTATGACGCCAATAAGCTCTGTGGAATTCCAAACGGGGAGAGAAAGGGTGACAAGATAGTTCCCAGTTATTACATCAATATACATTTCAGACCATACAGTTTCGTTGAGTTCTACCGCCTTTATATACCACGGTCTAGTTGTGGGATCAAGAGGGACGTACCTCTTGACGGCTTCAAGGGCAGATTTGTTGACAAATACCGTGACCCCATTTGTGTGGGTGAAATAGAGGTTCAGAACCAGATGGTGGTGGGAGATGGGAAGTAGCGATGCCTGAATGTGGGAGGAGAGGTTGATGAGGTTGGAGGAGAGGTTTTTGATGTCACTTTCCCTTCCGTAGGGTGGTACATATATCAGGGGGTGATACAGGGGGTGTCTCGCCAAAGACGGAACATAATCAGAATAGTCTGCGATCACCCTGGAGATGTTCTCAAACAAGAGGCTGAAGTCCAACAGGTGGTGGGATAGGTTCTCCGCAACCGTTCTGATCTCGTGAAGTGTGGCGTTCTCAATAAGGTGTATTCTTTCATCCCTCAGTGTGTCTATCACATCTTCCACATTGCTTGACAAAAAAAGATAGGATATTGTAGTGGAGAGGAGGAAGTATGCCAGCGCCCCCACAACCCCAAGGATTAGAATCCGATTTTTAAGAGACTTCCTCCTCGGCGACCACCTGCTCATCTCTCTGTTATTAATTGCTCAAGTTTTAAAACTTTCTAAAGAATTCTTACATGTGAAGAAACATCCTAAAGCAGAAAGATGCTAAGATTTAGATATGTGCAGACAATTACACCCCCGACGATCTATCAAGGTGATTATATGAGCGAGTTCAAGCACTCCTTCTCTGGGATAGTGGAGAAGATGATGGCCTCCCCTTCTCCTATACGCCAGATTATGAAGATGGCAGAGAGAGCCAATATTATAAATATGGGCCTTGACCCTGATGATGTCATCTCCTTCGGAGGTGGATGGGTTAATCATTACACACCAGAACTCTTCAGAGAGGCTTATATCAACATAGTCAGCGATAAAGAGAAATTTCATAAGAGTGGTGCGTACAGCGCTACATTGGGGGACCTCAAACTGAGGGAGCTCATAGGCAGAATGGAGGAGGAGCTTTTTGGTTTAAAGGGCCTCAGCCCTGAGAATGTGATAATCGGTATGGGCTCAACCCAACTCACCCATGATCTACTCCTCTCACTGGCAGATCCTGGCGATGTTATCTACATGCTTGATCCCACCTACGCCAATTACCCGGGCCAGTTGGAATTCGTTCTGCGGGAGGCAAGGGTGGTTTATCACCCAGTTCTTGATATTGATGAGTGGAGGTGGATGCCCTCTGTAAATGAGGCTGTGGACACTGCCACGGAGCTTCTTCAGAAATATAGGCCAAAGGTTGCCCTCATCCCATCTCCTGACAACCCAACATCCCAGATACCGCCACAGGAGTTTATAGACGCACTCCTTGAGGTGATCAGTGAGTGGGGCGGATATCTTCTTCTTGATTTTGCCTACAAAACCCAGTACTTCGGGGACACCTTTCCCCGCTACTACTCTTACAATCCTCAGGATCACCCCAACTTCGTAGCGATACACTCAAATTCCAAATGGTGCAGGGGGCTTGGTAGAAGACTTGGTTGGGTAGAAGCTGCTAAGGAGGTTATAGATGCGATGGAGAGGACTCAGCAGTGCACAATACTCTGCCCGGACACCCTGCATCAATGGGCCATGCGGGATTACCTTGAGAGGTCCCTGGAGGATGGTTCTCTGCGGAATTACGTGGACGAGGTCCGTGAGGCTTACCAGAGCGTAGCCCAGATAACAATAGATGAGATAAAGAGACGTCTAGGATTGCCCCATCTCATTCCGCAAGGTGGCCTTTACACCTGCATGAATGTAGGTATGGATGCTGATAGATTTGTGGAGGAGGTGCTGAGGGCCACGGGGGTTCTCTTTATCCCCGGGAGGGGCTTTGGGGAGACGCTGAAGGAGGCGGTAAGGATCTCATACGGCCCACTTGTGAATGATCCGGAGAAGATAAAGGAGGGTTTTGAGAGGGTTGAGGATTACATGAAAAGGGCGGGTAAAATATAAAAAAGAGGCTTTGGGAATCGGAAGGATTTTATACCGCCTCGCAGAGAAATATAGG
>JAGHBW010000077.1 GCA_021160765.1 Thermoplasmata archaeon | reverse complement strand
TTACAGCGTACCCCAGTTGGCACGTATTGTAGAGGTTAGCCCATCAACCGTTGTGGAAGACCTAAAGCACATAAGTCATTCTCTTATGGTTAAAGGGTACAAGCTCAAATCCACTCCTATTGTATGCTACAAGTGTGGTGCTAGAATTCCACCGAGAGGGCTCCATTTTGTATCCAGATGTCCAAAATGTGGATCAACCCACATTGAAAGGCCAAAATATCACCTGGAGAAGGTATATTGAAGCTCTTTCCACACCTCTTAAATAGAACAACTTCCCCTTCCCCCCAATAATGATAGATCCTTCGGATCTTCCCAGCGCCCCCGGGGTGTACATCTTCAAAGACGGGGAGGGCAGGGCCCTGTACGTCGGAAAGGCGAGAGACATCCGGAAAAGGGTGGCATCTCACATAAACAACCCCACTATAAAGGACAGAAGGATTCTAAGTAGAGCGGAGGGGGTTGACTACATCATAACCCGAGGAGAGATGGAGGCAACTCTCCTGGAGGAGAAGATGATAAAGGATCTAAAACCCCCTTACAACGTTGCACTTAGAGATGACAAGTCCTACCCATATCTTCTTCTAACCACGGAAGATGAGTATCCCGGGCTCTTTCTTGTGAGAGGGCTTAAGAGAAGAAAAGGGAAACTTTTCGGGCCTTATTCAGGTGTCAGAGAGGTCCGAACAGCCCTTCGCTACCTCAGATTTCTCTTTCCAGTAAGAAACTGCTGGGTTTTCAGAAAAAGAAGCAGACCCTGTATGGAGGAGTCTCTGGGAAGGTGTCCTGGACCTTGTGCGAAGGAGGTGGACATTGAAGAGTATAGAGACGTTGTGAGAAGACTGGAATCATTCTTATCTGGAAATACAGAAGACGTCATTAAAGTTCTAGAGGAGAAGATGAGAGATGCAGCCAACAGCCTCAACTTTGAACTTGCAGCCTACTATAGGGATGTGATAAGAGGTGTTAAAAAGATAGTAGAAGGTGCTAAACTTTCCCTCCCGATCAGAGATTTTGACCTAGTGGAGGCTGACGAAGGGGGGAGAGCAGCCTGCCTTCTGAGGGTGAGGGAAGGAAGGATCGTGGGGGGCGAGACATTCCTTCTGACGGACCAACTGTACAGCCCCGAGAAAGCAGTTGAAGTGTTTCTTGAGGAGTTCTATCAGAAAACCTCCCACGCACCCCCCATCATATACGTTTCGCACCCCCCTGAGGATATAATGGAGATAAAGAGATACATTGAAGGAGTAGTTGGCCGGGCAATAAAAATAATGCCCGCTGGAAGAGATGTCAACGAGGCTAGAGCATTGGCCCTTCAGAACCTTCGTTCAAAATTAGAGAGGGTAAGTAGAAGATTGCCCAGAGAGTTGTCTGAGGAAGGAATAAAAGAGCTAAAAAAGGTTTTGAATCTGCAGGTACCCCCTTTGAGGATTGAGGGAGTGGATATCTCTCACTTCGGAGGAGAGGAGATGGTGGGTTCACTTGTGGTTTTCCTGGATGGCAGACCTGCTAAATCTTTTTACAGGAGGTATAAGATAAAAAGTGTTGAAGGTCTTAACGACCCAGCTGCAATAAAGGAAGTTGTGAAGAGAAGGCTTAAAAGGCTTAAGGAGGGGGAGGGGGCCCCTGACCTTCTGTTGGTGGACGGAGGGAAAGGCCAACTCACGGCCGCAGTTGATGCAAGGGATTCGCTGGGCCTTACCAAACCACCAATTATTGCCCTAGCAAAGAGAGAGGAGATAGTATTTGTTGAGGGAAAGAAAAAGCCTCTAGTTTTATCTCGTTCCTCCCCCGCTCTGCTTTTGCTGATGGCTGTGAGAGATGAAGCACACAGGTTTGCCATATCCCATGTTAGAAAAGAGAAGGGGAAGGTGAAGAGTCTACTTCTAAGCGTTAAAGGGATAGGAAATAGGAGAATGGAGCGCCTTATGAGGGAGTTTTCATCTTTAGAGGAACTTTCCGCCGCAAGTGCTCGGGAGATATCCCTGCGGGCCGGAATACCCCTTAATGTTGCCAGGGAACTTAAAAAGACCCTAGAGGGTCCGTGAAGTCTTTGAAAAGTGGCTTTCCATGACCAAATTTTTTATATGGACTCCCCTATAAGGCTCTGGCTCTCTGGAGGAATGGAAATGAACAGGACCCTTTCTGCGTCCGTTGTGTTTATACTTCTGGCCACACTGTTTGCAGTGCTTCCCCCTGGGGTCAGCGCTGCAGGGAACACCTTCTCCGACAGCATCCTTGTGAACTGGAACAACACCATAAACCATCAGAGGAGGCCCATCCTTCTAACAAGGGGGACAGATGAGCTATACGTGGTTTATCAGGATTATGGCCACACCAACTGGAATATATTGATCGCAAACTCCTCAGATGGCGGGTTTACCTGGGGAACACCGCTTAGAGTGGATGATTCCTGGAAGGATGACAATGAAAGCAATGACTTCTCCAATCAGATGTATCCAGCCGCTGCCTTTGCCCCAAACGGAACACTCTATGTGGCTTACACAGATGATCAGGAAGTGCTGGTTGGGGCACACTATAACCACATATATGTGGTTTGGAGTGATGACTGCAGGAACTTCAGCCGACACATAAGGGTAGACACCTCCATTAGACATGCTGAAAAGCCCTCCCTCGCCATCGGCAATGATGGAACTCTTTATCTGGCATGGCTGGACAAGAGGGTTGGTGGAAAATACCACGTCTACTTCGCTAGATCAGAGGACGGAGGAGTAACGTGGATTGGGGAGAAGAGGGTGAACACTGGTGGGCTTGATGTTGATCAGTACGATGCCAGAATAGCCGTTTACGGGGAGAAGGTATTTGTAGTCTGGGCGGACCAGAGAGGGGGAGATTTCAACATATATATGGCGGTTTCCTATAACAGGGGAGACAGTTTTGAAGAGGAGAGGAGGGTAAACGACGACATAGAGCCGTACTCTCAGACTGGGCCTGTGTTGACTGTAGACCCAACTGGCCTTGTTTACATCTTCTGGTCAGACAAAAGGCTTGGGTCCTATGACATATATTACTCTACCACAAGAGATGGGAAGAACTTTACAGTGAACCAGCAGGCCTTTGGAGGACCAGAAGGGTCAAACCAACTATACGTCCACGCTGCTACATACGGTCCAGGTCAAGTTGGCATAGTCTGGGTAGATATGAGGCATGACGAGGGGGACATCTACTTCACCTACACCATAAACAATGGCACCACATGGATTGGTGCAAAGAGGGTGGACGATACTGGGAGAAACCTGGGAACTGCAGATGACGAAACAAAACAGGAGGATCCATATCTCGCCTTCAATTCCATTGGGCGGCCGATGGTGGTATGGTCCGACCACAGGGATGAGCTCTTCACAAGGTCGGATATATTCTTCTCACGCTACAGTGAAACCTTAAGCGGCACGAACAGACCTCCGTACATAAGGGATCTTGGATTTAGTCCAGAGATAGGCACAAACGCCACGGTGTTTACCTTTAAAATGTGGTACAGAGATCTTGACAACGACGATCCAGAACCAGGGTATCCAAAAGTTCGCTTCTATGCTGACGAGAATGGAACGTCACCCATAGGGTATGCTGTTTTAAGTCCATTGGAGGAGGAGAGAGACAACATTGAGGGCTCTCTGTGGGAGGCTAGCGCCACGATAGAGGGGGAGGGGGGCAGGATCTACTATCAGTACGAGGTTATCTCAGGTGACATGAGTGAACCGATAACAAGTTCCATCATGCCAGGCCCAATTTTAGACCTGGCAAAACCCGTTGTTCTGGATTATGGTCCTCAGACGCCAAAATGGCACAACACCTCCATTGTAAGGTGTTTCCTGATGGTAAAGGATGTGGGAGTGGCAGGAATCAATCCATCAAGTATAAGAGCATACATCAAAACACTTGGTTCTGACGTATATACGGGGGTGGGTGATAAACCTACAATCAATATTCTTCCCAACGGTAGCGTTTACGCCTACCTTGACGTTCCCATAAACGATGGAAAGTACAACTGGGTAAAATGGCGTTTTGCAGACCGCGTCGGAAACACTGCTGAGTCTCCTGCAGTCAACCTCTGGGCTGACACCATACAGGTTAAGTTTGGAGGGCTTAAGCCCGATCCCAGACGTACTCAGATATTTCCTGTTATAAATGTCTCCATTACTGTATATGATAGGGACCCCTATCAGCCCGATGTAGAGGTATCTGGGGTGAACATCTCCTCTATACAATACTGCTATAGACATTCGGAGGTCCTTCCCTATTCGGACTGGATTCCCGTTGGAAATTACAGTGTAAATGAGTACGGAGACGTTCGGGTGTGGTTTGATTTCAGGCTGACTGAAGGAAACCTGAATATGATAAAGTTCCGGGCCAAGGACAATGCAGACACTGGTTGGTACATCTACGGGCCAGTAAATTACAACCTGAGAATACCCGATAATTATCCGCCCACCCTAACAGGCTCAATATACCCCAGAACTACCGCTTCTAGGACACCACACATCTGGTGGGACCCCGCAGAGGACCTGGAGAACGACACCATTACCTATAAGGTTAGAATTATAGAGTCTGCATTCGGAACTACAAAGATGGATTGGACCACCACGGGAAGGTATAACTTCATTGACGTACCTGAGGAGGTTCATCTGCAGCCTGGAAAATATATTGTTGAGGTTGTTGCCAACGACAGCCATTCAGACTCAAACGTCCTTAAGGGAAACCTCACCATACTTTCATCAGGTAACCTCCCTCCAAGCACCCCCGGGCCACTCAGCAGAGATATATACACCTACACACTTCAAAACATATCATGGGGATCTTCATCAGACCCCGAAGGGGACGCAATAACGTACATGCTCCAGATAGGCAGGGACTGGGGTGTTGGCGACATCCTCCCATGGACATGGGTCTCCTCCACAGAATACAGGTTAAAGACCCCTCTTACATATGGTATATATCACATTGAGATCTTGGCCTGGGATGGCGGGAACTTCTCACCTTTAAGAAAAGAGGTAGCGAAGGTTGTGGATTTCGGGATAAACTTCTCCGCTAAGGGTAGATGGTCTGTTGAGAGAGGAGATGCACTTATGGTTGAAATAACAATTGAAAACCTAGCGCACATGAGAGACAACGTTACTGTCTATCTAGAGGCGGGAGGAGCTGAAGGGGATTGGATAACGATTGAAACCCTCTACAAAGAGTATTCTTTAGACTTGAATGCGGGGGTAAAGTACCCATTAAGGATCCTTATAATGCCCAAAAAGAGTACAGAGCTTGGAACATATAAATTCAGACTCCGGGTGGTGTGCGAAGATGGAGAGACCACCTTCATCTCCCCGGAGTATAGCGTTAAAATTTACGAGAAAAAGAGGGCAAAATACCCTGCATTTGTGTACATTAAAGAGAAAATATTTGGTCAGTACCTTCCTATAACGATATTTGTTATGATTGCAGTTACCATCCTTGGAGCACTCCTTTACAACAGGCGACTCAAGAAAAGAATGGTGGAGGATCCCTTCGCAGAGCAGAGAAAACTGTATAAAGAGCTCTACGGAGTTGAGCCAGATCTTAAGACCCTGAAGAGGATGGCAGAGGGGGAGACCCCTGCACCGCCGGCTGTTCCAATAACCCCGGAGGAGGCTATTGCGGGTAGCAGAGAAGAGGAAGAGAGCGGGGTGGAAGTTCCTGAAGAGGAGTTAAAAGCCTTCATGAGGGGTGAGGAGGAGGGTGGGGAAGAGCCTGCGTTGACAGAGGAGGAGACTATTGAGACCCCTGAGGAACCGATTTCACAGGAGGAATTTGAGTTCAAAAAACCGGAGGAGGCGGGAAAGAGAAGGAGAAAATATGTGGTTTGGGATGAGGATGACGAACCGTAGGTGGTAGTTAATGGGCACTGTAGAGCCCGTGGACATCGCCCCTGAGAAAGCAGGGGAATTCCTTGACTCGCTGAAAGAGGCTATTAACTCGCATGAGGGAATAAAGGTTCACTTTCACAACGATATGGACGGGCTGAATAGTGCTCTCATATTAAGAGAAGCTTTCACACACCTCACTACAGATAAGCCAATAGCGTTTGCTCCTCTTGACCATACAGAGATGACAGATCTGACTTTAGCAGACGGCATCTTACATCTATTTCTGGACATCAACAGAGAGAGATGGGAAAGAGGTAACGTAGTAGTAATTGACCACCACCTTCCAGATGTTAACATGAGACTCATAGACGAGAGGCACTTCATCCTGAGCCCCCCAGAAGGAAATCACATTAAAACAACCTTTAGCTACCCATCCTGCACAGCACTTTTAGCCGCCTACCTTCTTCATATTGTTCGCGGGGGAGATATGAGTTTTCTTGAGTACGTTTCATCACACCCATTCCAGGAGAACAGATACCTAAAACTTCTATTACATCTGGCAGCGCTATCTGACAACCTTTGGCAACTCTCCAGAAAGGGAAGCCTACTGAAAGAATGGGTGGGTTCTGAGGAAAGAGAGAGGGGACTTCTCCTTCTCTCAATAAGCGCTTCACTTCTCCTGGGAGAGAAGGATAAAAGAGGTGAGATTATTGGAGAACTCTTTTCTTCCCCGGGGGACGCCGACAAATATATCACCGTTCTGTCCCAGATGCTCAACGAGGCTGATCTGCTGGACAGAATATCTGTTAAAATAACAGAGGAGAGTATTAAATTCATAGGGGAGATATATCGGGAGGCGGAGCAGAACATCTCATTATACCAACAACAGCTTCAGAACGTGAGAAGCAGGCTTTCTGACCTCCTTAAAACACGACCGCAGAGGTTGAAGGAGCTTCCCATTGAGAACTGGGAAAGAGATAAGGAGCGGTGGGAGATAAAAAGAAAGGAGCTCAAGGAGTCTGAGAAACACACCATAAGTGAGGAGGAGAGGAAGAGGCTGCTCTATTATGTGGAGGAGATACTAAACCTAAAAAGACAAGAGCAGATAGCATCTGAGGGGCTAAGGTCCGCCTCTTTAAGGCTAAAAGCCTCACACATGGTCCTCCATGAGATAAAAGTCCCGCCGATGCTTGTCTACCTTCCCAGACAGTCATCTGCCCAGGTGAAAGGCATTCTTGCATCACTTCTTTATCTCCACGGTTGGAGAAACATAATTATGGAGGAGAGGGGCCCCACAGGGGTGTGGGGTTCACGAGGATTTGAGAGGGAAGTGCTCAAAGAGCTCCTCAGCACATTGACTTTAGACAGAGAAGAATTACGGAGATACCTGGGGGAGGAGAACATCGTTAGGACTCTAATGAGTGAGATCAACATCTCCTACAGCATCAATATAGAGAAAGCCATAACCTTTTCCTTCCGCTACACTGGAGGTTTAGGTGGAAGGGGTCTCACTTATGGTGGGGAGATCTCTGGTTTTGTTCCCTTTCTATTTGCCCTGCTGGAAGAGGGTTCAGATGAAAAGAGCACCATTGAAAAGAAAATACGAGAGTTGGCTAGACATAAACAACTTGGTTTGGCCCTTAAAGGTCTAACTGAAGGGGAATCCATGGTCCCTGTGATTAAAGCTTTGAAAGACAAATTAAAGAGAAAGGGATTTCTAGTTGTCCAACCCATTGGGTTCACAGAAGACGCTGACCTAATAAAGGGGAACTTCTCACACCTGCTCCTTTACTTCATGGGTGGCAAGAAAAGGGCAGAGTTCACTCATGAAAGAGAGAAACTGCCCGATCTCCATGCCATTCTATAACATTCTGTAATACAGCAGGGTGAAAAATGTTGTGCTAAAGAATGTGTAGATTCCTATTAGCGCATTAGAAGGGATGCTTTTTCTTATACCACACTATTAGGGCCACAGTGGATGCAATAATCGCCGTGACGAAGGCTATTACCCTGGGATTGAGCAGGCTAGGTGGTTTCTCGCCAACCCATTTTTTCACAATGTAAACGTTGTCCTCTTCGTTTTCCTCCTCAACAGTGTTCTGTGGGTCTATAACGACCTGGAAGGAGTGCTTCTGATCCTCTTTAATACCCTCAACGGTGACGTTGAACTCAAATTCAACGTAGGCGATCCCATTTTCAGGTATGTAATCAATAGTTTTATTGCCCACCTCTTTATCATCAACCTTCAGCACCACCCTAACACTACCCACCTCTCTATTCAGGGACATCACAGTGACATTCGCTTTCACTGTACGGTTGAGCACCTTGTTCTTAAGGTCAAGGTTTGTGAATTGTATATCAACAATTCTAAGGTCGGGTTTTCTGATCTGGAAACTCATCTCCACCTTTCTCTTCACTATTCCTTTCCTTGTCACGCCCTCAATCACCAAATGAAGAACATCGCCATAATTCGCTTGTGTGGAGTTGGGCACTGTTATCTTAAGAGACATCCTTCTTTCCCCAAACGCTCCAAGGGAGAGGTTCTTCCCTTCTTTTGAAAGCTTTTCATCATCCAGGAGAACCTCCCAGCCAGTAAGATTGGCTGGTGGTGGGGTAATTGTAAAGTGGACCACCTCGTCACCGTTCCCCGTGTTCTTGAGGGTCAGATTATAGTTGAGCACCTGTTCAAAGGCAACCCCCTTCTCTTCAGGAGCGTCTGTTATAATCTCAATTGAATGGTACTGCGGTGTGTTGACTAGCATCTCCACATAGCTGTAATACCCTCCCTCCGATTTCGCTTGAAGTTTTATCCTATTCATAGCCTTGGGTCTGGAGGGAGCTGTGATATTGGCGGTGAGATGCTTCCGCTCACCTATGTTGAGGTGAATCTCACTTACAGAATAAACAACCTTCCAGCCGTCTGGAATCTCCGCAGTGGAGAATGACACCTTAAAGGGCAGGTTCCCTCTGTTTTCAATGTAAAGCGGCACAGTAATGGTCTGATACGCTTTCATGAATATCTCTTTGTACTCATCACCCACTGTGTCCATCTTTATAATGTACTCCTTAACCTTTTTGAGCTCAAATGCTAGATCTTTGGAGGTGGTATTAAGGCGGAACGGGACAATCTCCTCAAAGCGATAGGTCATGGATTTCCCCATCTCCTCCGCAACTATAACTACTTTAACAGTATAATTCCCCACAGGGAGGGCTACGGTGAACACCCCGTGACGATAAGGCACACGAATTGTTCCCCCCTCCTTAACAGAGGAGAGAAGTATCTCATTCCCCGGTTTGGAAGTGAGGTCCTCCACAAGGCTCCCATTGGTATCATAATAGAATACTGTCCCAGTAAATGTCTTTGCTTCGGTCAATGTAAGATTTTTCAGTATAGGTGGCGAACCTATCTCTGTGGAAACCTCGCCCACATAGGCGTAGCGTACCACCTCTCCCCTCTTGTAAACAGCGTAGATGGTATACGTTCCGGGGAGAAGCATTGCCCTATAAGTCCCGTTGAGGGGTGTCTCAACACTTACATCCTCCGCAGATAGGGATTCTGCGCGGAACTCAACGTGAGTGTTGGGGAGTAGTATCTCCCCGGGGTCCTTCTCGTTGTTGCCATTCTTATCGTAGAAAACGATACCGTGAACAAGAATCGGAGAGGGCTTGAGAGAGATGTCCTTTTTAACCTCCAGAGAGGTATTTATGTAGGAACAATAATCCTTCGGTGTTTTCTCAAAACCCTCCACATCCACCAATATATCAAAGATGGATTTGGGAACATAGAGACTGTAATCCCCGTTCTCCTCTGCTACTGTCTGGTAGGTATAACCTGTTGCTCTATCAACAAAGGTTACGTTCACACCGCCCTTTCTTTCCCCCTCCTGGATGAAATGATCATCGTCCTCATCATAGAATACTGTACCCTCCACCTTCACGTAGACCTCTGGTTCTATAACCACCCCTGTAAACGTTGAATTGGCCCAGAAGGTAGAGGAATAGACATAGAGGGTCTGGACATCCTTCACAGAGCTCTTCAGTTCAAAGGAGACATTGTATCTCTCACCAGGCAGAACGTATGTAGTAAATCCGCCACCAGTATCTAGCGGGATGCTTTCTTCATAATAAGGAAGGCGCAGCTTGAGGGCGTAATCTTTGAGGTATCTGCTTTCAATGACGACCCTGCCGCTGTACTCATAAGCCTCAACCAACTCCACCCTCTCAGGCAAATCCCAACTGGAGGGCAGAAGGCAATGCCTCTTTATGTATAGTAGATGGTGAATCCCGAAAAGATGGCCAACATATAATGTGTAGTTCCCCTCTGGAACCTTTATTGTCGCTTTTCCATCTTCATCCGTTAAGAAGAAGTACTCCCTGCCTGTTGATGAGATCAACCTCAACTGGGCTGAGTTCATTGTTACGTTCCCATACACCACCTCAACGGTTGCTTCCACCTCTTTCTTAACTTCAAACACCACAGTCTCTCTATCATCACTGGGGGCCAGGATGAACTCTTTCTCACCACTGAAACGGACAGTGGGGGATACACCACGGACTATTGACGTAGCCAACCTGTAATAACCGGGTTTGAGGGAGAGCGTTATAGCTCCATCAGACGATGTAGTATATGTTTCATTATATGGCATATATGGAAGCAGTGAAACAATGCTTACCTCTATTCCTGATGCAGGCACAATCACACCATCCCTGTTATATACCGCCTTTACAACCACATCCTTGTAATTTGACCTAAGAGGTAGATCCACCTCACTTAAGCCCTCGTTCATCGTTAGAGCATCATCCTCCACACGGACAACTGCTGGTTCTGAGCGACCATATCCGGGAGCGTAGGCTTCAATGCGATAGTCCCCCGGGGGAATGTTAACCTGATATTTTCCCCCCTCATCGCACCTCACTTCCATACTTATGTTCTCACCCAGGACACGGACCGTTGCACCAGGCACCCCCACGTCTGTAAGTCCAGTGTCGGGATTTTTCATCGCCTCCGAGAGTGTCATGTTTCTAAGTGGGGTGTAAAGAGCGTCCTCGTTCATATCCCAGAAGACCGTTCCATTCACCCTTGTTGACTTCACTGTGTGATAAGTGACCTCAATATATTCCTCCCTTGGGAGATAGAGATAGCCCATGTAGAAATGAGTATTTATGGACCCTGTTATCTCCTCTTCAATAAATACCCTGTAAGAATCCTTGGGTAGAGAAATCTGAAACATACCTTTAGGTCCTGTTAAGGCATAGGTGGTTATGGAGCGATTCAGAGCTGTAAACTCTACCCATTGATACTTCATCGGCATATTTTCAAGTTTTGTCACATTACCGAATACGGTAAACGCCTCCTCCAAAGTTAAATCAATCTCCTCTCTCACCCCACATTCAAGGTTGAGCTCCTTCACAGAGGCAAACGCCCTTTCTCCCGACGTATACTCCGCGTGTATCACGTACTGACCAGCGGGTATCTTCGTTCTAACGAAACCCCCCTCATCCGTGAAATATGAATATCTAACCGTTGGGTCATCTCTTGAAATAAAGGTTACCACCACATTGGATGCTCCACTCTCCCCCCTAGTTCCGCTAAGCTCCGGGGGTATCTCCACCTTCAGATCACAATACGAAACAGGCAGGAGGGTAAGGTTGTACGTCTTATTGTCTCCCTCTTTTAATTCAAGGATGGTCTTGTTAACCATGAAGTCCTCCCTCTCTACCCTTACCAGATACTCCCCTGGAAGCATATCTGTTATTTCATAATAACCATCTGTTTTTGTGGTAGTGTTATAGGTCCTCCCACTCTCAACATCCTCGTAAATAACCGGGACACCAGCAGCTTGCCCACCGGCTAAAAGCCTTACGTATCCCTGAACTCTTACCGGTTTCAACGCCCCATCCTGCTTCTTGTCCGAAGATGGAGAGATCTCCAGTTGTTCGTTTAGAACCTTCTTGAAGCCTCTGTACTCCATCTCCACCTTATAATAGCCCGGAGGAAGGTTGTACAACGAATAGTACCCATACTCATTAGTCACGTTTGAGATGCTAAAATTCCCCCCAAGAAGAGTGTATGCGACCTTAACGCCGACAAGGGGTTTGTCCTTCTTCTCATCGTAGCTTCCGCTGTCATCTTCATCCAGATAAATCCTCCCCTCTCCAGTCATATCATCTGAAATAAGATCTTTTGTGATTCTCCAGTCCTTCACCCTCATGGCCTGTTCATCGCTTATTGTTATCTGGGTCAGATTGAGAAGGTTTTCAGGTTCACGAGAGTTTGGTTTTGTTTTGTACTGATATATCTTATCCCATGTGGTCTCAAGATTGCCCAACGTGGCGAGGAGAGTGCACTGACCGAAGGGGGCAAGAAGTGTATAGTGTCCATCGTTGTCCGTTAAAACGCTTCCATGGGGTATCCCGTATTCATCAAGGATTGTAACCCTAGCGCCGACAACCGGCATCCCACTTTTCGTCAGAACCCTCCCGCTTATTATTGCCCCGTCGTAGTACTTGAGGTAGAATACACCCTGGCCGAGACCTGATTTTATATCTCCACCCTGTTCCTGATACCTCTCCATGGCCTCTTTTGAGGACATGGGTTTGTAATCGCTTACAGTTGAGTTCTTCTCATCCTTTGGAGACCAATACATCGTTCTGTAAACCAGGCGGAAGTGCGTCATGTTCCAGCCCTGCATAGGTGGATAGTTGCTGAGTGACCCCTTCATCGCCGGTACGGATTTCCCATCCATTGTCATTCCAACGTCAGCAGGTCCATAGCCAATATATGCTTTATAGAACATGGAGTTGTAAAAGTCCTCTGTATACCTGAGCTCGTAGTCCTTGACCCTCATTTTATGTGGGTACTCTTCTGCAAGTTCCTTAAACCTATCCATGGAAATGGGGTTTTCGGGTAGAGGCTGCCAATCAGGGTCCTGATTCGTACCATAATTTCTCTCTGCGTAGACGTAATACTCCAAATAATCCTTTAAATCCTTATCAGCCAGTTTTATTGGTGCATAGAAAATCCCTGTGTTTCTAGCGTTGAAGGGAAATAGCCTACTGTCCACTGCGAAATACCTCAGTGATTTGCCAGTTGCCTCCCTTACCTTACCATAGAGCTCCACCAATCTCTCCTCTCCCCTGGAGAGCAGCAGAACCTTTGCAGCAGCATATTTGGCATTCATGGGTGTTATGTCTATATAATGACCATAAATCTCCGGATGCGCTTCAATTTCATCTATAAACCTATCAGGATGTGAATAGATCTCAACAAGGCGGTTATACTCTGAGGGGTTATCGCTGTAATTGAGGTACTCCTTCATTATCCTCTCCACATCTTTTGAAAAGTGTCCCTGATGCCTGATAAAGTCCCCTTCAAGAATCCTCGCCACCATCAAGGCAATTGCCTCTTTCTCATCCGTGGCCGATATAAAGGATCCGGCAAACTGGTATCCGTACTGGAAGTTGTCCGCCGCAGTTGGGTGTTTCCCCATGTAGACACACCAGAAGCCATAATCCCACCATGAGATGAAGGCAGGCCTCTTCTCCGGTGGTAAATCCGCATCCTGTTTTGATAGCCAGTCGAAGGAGGCTATCCAGTATTCCCCAGGAAGGCTGTGGCCAAAGGCACCCATGTACTCCCCAGTTGGGTCTATCTCCCTCTTCTTTTCATATGGAACTGCAGCATCTGATGCCACGATCACATAGGGGTATATTACAAAGAAACCGACGATTAAGGCAGTAGTGATCTTTCTTAGCTTATATTGGGGCTTTTTCACCCTATACTTCATGTAAACGTAGTAAGCATAGCCCACAAAAAGTACAGTGAGGAATATCAGATACGGGAAATACTTCACGTAGAACTCGTTGAGAAGGTCCTTTTCACTGGCGTAATTGAGTATGCCCAAATTGGTCAGAAATGTACCAACAGCAATCACCGATATTATTAGGGACTGACGCTTGGAGTCAAAGGAGTCAACCACCTTCCAGGTCACCCATCCGGCAAGGATTGCAAAAGCTGGGGTGGCGTTAAAGACGAAACGAACGGCGGAGAGGGCCATATATATGGATACTGTTGTCCATACCACGATGAGGAGGTAATCCTTTTTCAGATTCTTGGGTATTTTCAGAATGGAGAGAAGTATCCCCACAAGCCCTAAGAAGAACCCAGCCACACCGTAGGAG
>JAGHBW010000084.1 GCA_021160765.1 Thermoplasmata archaeon | reverse complement strand
GATCAGATGTACCCTTCCAATCTTATTCTCCTTAAGCTTCTTTGAAACCTTCTCCATCACGGAATCGTCCTCAACGAGAATGGCGTATATGTATCCCCCCGCAGCTGCCACAATAGCTTTTTCATACTCCTTCGGGACGCTCATAAGCTCTCCAACGGTGCCGAGGATCCCCTCAATCTCCCCTCTATCCCTGTAGGAAAGGACCTCCATCACCGCTCTCCTTCTCCCGTCCATCCCGCCGCTCAGCTCCTTCTCCCTGAGCCTCACATCCAGTTTTCTCAGCTTCTCCCCCAGCCGTTCTATCCTCCCCTTCAGCTCCCTCTCCCTGGCTTGGAGTCTCATCAAATGATTCCTGTGCTCCTCCAGTTTGGCGATCTCCTTCGCCCTATTTTTTATCTCCTTGAGAGTAAGCCTCGCCCTCTTTATCTCATACTTCTCCGTCTCTATCTCCTCCTCCACCTCCTCCACCCTTCCCTGTACCTCCCTGAAGGTTGCCTCAACCCCTTTAAGCCTCTCCTCCGAAGCAGCTAATCTGGTTTTCAGATCCGACACCTTCTCACTCAGCTCCCTTATCCTGAAGGTCATCTCCCTCAGTGCCTTGTCCCCCGTCTCCAAGCTTTCCTCCCTCTTCCTTATCTCCTCCGCCACCTTCTTCAGGTTCCCCTGAAGCTCTTCCAGTCTATCCTTAAGTTCACCCTCCTCCTCCATTATCTCCTTTACAAACCCTCTGAGATCCTTCAACCTCTTTTTTATATCCTTAAGAACCCTATCCTCACTCTCCATTGCATCCTGGGCCCTCTCAATTCTGGCCTTCACCTCAAAGTACTCCCTCCGAGCACTGTCAAGCTTCTCTTTGATCTTTCTTGCCTCCTCCCCACCCATTCTGGCGATCTCCTCATCCAGCTCATCTATTCTCTGAGCCGCCTCCTGGATCTTTCTCTCAACCTTCGGTAGCTCCTCTTCCAGTTTGCTCCTCTCGGAAGTGTTTTTGGTTATCTGGGCCTTCTTCTCATCAATCCCTTTCAGCACCAGATAGAGCTCTTTTACTAACGCCTCCATCCTCGTCTTTTTGAGCTCTTTCTTCAACTCCTTGTATTTAAGTGCCCTTTCAACTGAGCTCTTGAGCCTCCTAACCTCCAGTTCAATATCCTTCTTCTTATCCAAAATCCTCTCCAATTTCTCCTCTGCCCTTGCCTTCTGCTCCATCGCCCTGTTTATCTCGGCGTCAAATGTTGCAATCCCCGAGATCGCCTCAAGAACCCTCCTTCTCTCCGTAGGCCCCATGTCTACAAGGTGGTTTACATCCCCCTGCTGGATTATGTTATACGCATCTGTTGATATTCTGGATGATGAGAAAAGCCTCTCAAACTCCGCTGCGGTTACCCTCTTCCCATTTAGATAATAAGCTGTTGAGTATCTCTCTTCCTGATCCTTGGCAGCGGGCTTTCTCTTTACAACCTTGGTGAAATGCACCTCATCTGAATCAAAGGGTATAAGCCTGTCAGTATTGTCAAAAATCACCTCAACGCTACACCGGTTTGCAGGTCTGCCGTTGGGTCCACCGTTAAATATGAGATCAGTCTGCCGCTGGGCTCTCAGAGCCCTGGAGCTTTTGCCTATAATGAAAAGGATAGCATCCGCTATGTTGCTTTTTCCGGAACCGTTTGGTCCGGTGATCCCTGTGAATCCCCGGGGGAAGGGTACAACAACCCTGCCCCGGAAGGATTTAAAATTCTCCATTACAAGCTTTTTCAGATACACGGGGCCCTCCTAGAGTAATATTTGTTTTGGATTTAATCTTTTCAGCCTGCTGGGGACCACCACCTTCTGAGTGCTCCCATCCCGCTTTCCCATATTGAAAAGCCTCCTATATATAATTTTCTCTTTTCCGGCCATCTATGACCCCCCCTCCGTCGTTCTTAAGGTCATATCCACAAGCTCACCGCCGGGGACGAGCACCAGGTAGGGGTGAATCTCCCTTCCCGGAAACGCTCTTCTAAGAGCCTCTGAATATAGCTCTATCTGTCTTCCGTATCTTTCAACAAGTTCTCCCTTATCACCTCCTGTATATTTGTAATCAAAGAGAAACAGCTCATCTTCACCAAGCATAACAAGGTCTGCCCTACCCTGAAACACCCGTCCATTCTCAATGAAGGATAGGGGCACCTCTTTTAACACCTTGAATCCCCTTTCCAAGAGGCTTTCATAAAGGTTCATAAAGGAGGAAGCCAGAAGAGTCTCCGCAGCTTCAACTACCTCCTCAACAATCTCTTCTGGAAGGTAGGAAAGCCTCTCCACAACATCCTTCGGCTTCTCCTGGCCTATGCGCCATATTGAGAGGAATGTGTGAAGAGCGCTGCCCAGAAGAACCTTCTCTCCAACAGCATATTCTGTAGCCCTCTCCAAAAACAGCCCTGCAGGTGGTCTCCACACTGCCCTGCTAATCGCCTCTTCAACGTTCACCACCTTTCTGCTCACAGCCTCCTCCCTGAGCCGTAGCTTGGCCTCGGCGGGTGACGGTACAACCCCCCCCTCCATGAAGGCTCCAACTATCCTTTCCTCAATTTACTCCTCTGTTTGCCCCTGACGATAAAAGGCCCCCATAGGGTT
>JAGHBW010000171.1 GCA_021160765.1 Thermoplasmata archaeon | reverse complement strand
TCTAAGGATCATCCCTGCAGCTATATTCGTCCCACTTGCGGTGGTTTTGACTATCGCGCCATTCCTTGAGCCGGAGGGCAGCATAGACCTGGGGGAGAACGGTTTATCGGGGATCATGGACCACAAAGAACAAATAGAGAACATGTCAAACCCAGTTGCCAGGTTTGCTTACTCCTTCGGGGACAAATCATGTCATCAGAACTCCTCCCGCTCATTCTTTGTCCACGGAAATCAGATGCCCATGTGCTCCCGCTGCATGTCCATCTACTGGGGCTTCGCTGCCGGCTCATTGATTGCACTTGTCAGAAGAATAGAGGTGCCGCTTTCATACATTATTCTCTCCCTTGTTCCTATGGGCGTTGATGGCCTTGCTCAGGCCTTCACCCCCTACGAGTCAACCAACCTGATAAGGCCCCTTACCGGTTTTCCACCATCACTTCTCCTTGCAATGGTTCTCGTATACTCCTTTCAGGAGGTGGCATTCACACCGCCCAGGCCTTCAGAAATGAGCCCTGAAGAGAAAAATACACTGCTACCTAAGTGATGAGCGAATTTGCGGGGGAGGCAACAACGTTTGAATAGGGATGATGAAGATATATCTCTTATCTCCGCTCATTTCAAGCAATCTTTTATAGTCCACTTTGCCATACAGGTGCGGTGAGTGAGAATGAAGGTGCTCATTACTGATCCGATACATGAAAACGGCGTGGAAATATTGAGGAAGAATGGATTTGATGTTGAAGTCGCCGAGCTCAGTCCAGACGAACTTCTGGAGAGGGTTGGTGAGTATGATGCGCTCATTGTGAGAAGCAGGACCAAGGTAACGGCGGAGGTTATTGAGAAGGGTGTGAACCTTAAGGTTATAGGCAGGGCGGGGGTTGGAGTGGACAATATAGATGTTAAATCGGCCACGGAGAGGGGGATAAAGGTTGTTAACGCTCCAATAGCCAGTACAAATTCTGTTGCGGAGCTGACCATAGGGCACATGATCGCAATGATGAGGTGGATACCGGAGGCAACCCAATCAATGAAGAGCGGAAAGTGGGAGAAGAAGCGCTTCATGGGGAGGGAGCTTCAGGGAAAGGTTCTGGGGCTAGTTGGGTCGGGGAGGATTGGAACGGAGGTAGCAAAGAGGGCTCAGGCCTTCGGAATGAGGACAATAGCCTATGACCCATACCTACCTAAAGAGATAGCGGAGAGAAATGGAATAGAACTGCTGGATTCTCTGGATGACCTCCTTAAAGAGGCGGATGTCGTCTCTATCCACGCTGCGCTGACGGATGAGACATACCACATGCTGGATTATGAGAAATTGAAATTGATGAAGAAGGGATCATACATAGTAAACTGTGCCCGGGGTGGAATAATAGATGAGGAGGGGCTCTACAGGTTGCTTAAAGAGGGACATCTGGCGGGTGCAGCTCTTGACGTATATGAGAAGGAGCCCCCCGGGGAGAACCCCCTACTCTCCCTCCCCAACGTCTCTCTAACACCTCACATAGGGGCATCCACAGAGGAGGCACAGAGGAGGGCCGCTGAGATCATAGCCGAGGAGGTCTCTGCAGCCCTTAAAGGGGGGGAGATCAGATTCTGGGTGAACAGGGGAGGGTAAAATGGCAATAAAGATAGATTTTTTAGGAACGCTCATCTGGACCATTGTTCTAATAGCGGGGATTCAGATATTGCACAGGTTGCTTACCGGAGCAACCTACTGCGCTGCAGCTATAATTCTTTGTGTGGCGATACTTCTGATAGCTAACAGGAAGATAATAATGGCCTATTTCAGGAGGGGGCACTATTACTGATACGCAGGGTCCTCCTCACGGAGCTCCTTCAGTAGCTCCTCTGCCCCCTTCTTCCTCCTCTTCGCCCTTTTGATTGGCCTTCTCTGGGACTCTTTAAGGCCTATGATCTGTATGTCAAGCCTCTTCAGCCTGACGTAGGTCTTGTCGGGAAGCGGCTGAAGGGAGACAATCCCCCTCCTTTGAAGGCCCATTAACGTCTTCCTGAGCCTCTTATCCGGCACTCTCAACCTCCTTCTCAACTCTTCAACTGTTATCGGGTATTTCTTAAGGAGAATGGAAAGAACTCTTCCCTCCTCTGATGATGCATCAAATTGAAGGGTCATCTCTCCACCCCATATAGTATCCTGCCCAAGAAGTCCGGAGGGGCATCGGTCTTGAAGGCGCTCTTTGAATAATGGGTTCTAGCGAAGCGAAATCCCTCCTCCTCAATACGGCTCCTCACCTTCTCCATTGATAGGGGTTCACGGTAGAGGAGCCTCGCCACCTCGTTCACCTCAAAGTACCACGGCGGATACCCCACCTCATCCTTGAGTGCGTTCAGCAACGTGAGGGCCTCTTCGTATCCGCCCATCTCCGCCAGAGGGGATAGCCTCTTCAGAATGCTTATTCTGGAGGTCTCTGCCATCCACATGGGACCTAAAAGAATGAAGTCCCTGGGGGTCTCCCACCCACCCCTGTAAATCCACACAACCCTCCTTATAAGGGTTCCGCGCTTCAGGAGAAGGTGTGCAACGTTTCTCAAAAGCTCCCTTGCTCTTGATCTGCTCCTCTCCACGCGGAAGAAGGCCCTGAGATAGTGGTCCCTGTAGTACGACAGGAGTGGGGTAAGAGCTATCTCCCTTGAGGCGGCGATCCTAATGGCGTAGCCCAGAAGTATTCTTAAAGCGCTCTCCTTGTGAAAATCCACTTTATGGCTCCAGGCCATGTACCTCCGCAAACATGTGGAGGGATACGTGCCGGATAGGGGGGCAGTGTCTGTTGCGGTTATGGCCAGTATCCCACCGTGCTTTACGCTGCGCAAAGCCTCAGGCAGGAACTGAGCCGGGCTCCCGTAGGGGTCTATGTCCAGGAAATCCGCCCTGACCTCCCCGAAGAGCTTGAGCACATCCCCCTGGATGACCACCCCCTCCAGGTTGTTTCTTTCCAGGGAATTCTTTATCGCCTCCACCGCCTCCTCCTCCAGATCCACGAATATCCCATTGATACCCGCCTCACCTATCTGGCCTCCCTCCTTCATAACCCTCATTCCTCTGACCCCGCTGCCGGCAAGTGCGTCAAAAAAGGTTATCTCCCCCCTCTCC
>JAGHBW010000015.1 GCA_021160765.1 Thermoplasmata archaeon | reverse complement strand
GTATGAAAAAGGCGACCAGATCCTCCCTGAAGAGGGCAATAACCATTGTCATAAGGGCGAGGATTACAAAGGAGATCTTCAAGGTCGTATGAAAGGCCTCTTTAGCTCTTGAGAAGTTCTTCGCACCCAAGGAGTGGCCTACAACCGTAGCCATGCCCATACCCAGACCCATTATTATTATGAAGCCAACCTCTATTATCCTGTCTCCCACACCGTAAGCGGCGATGGCTACGGTGGAGTTGGGAAGAGAGGCGATTATCGCCATAAGGGCGAAGAAGCCCAGAGCGGATGAGAACTGGCCTAAGGCAGCAGGAGCTCCAATGCGCAGTATCTTTTTGACGTAGAACTTCACCGGCAGAAGATGTTTTAAATGCACCTTCAGGCCGGCCACTCCTCTGTGGACGATGTAAAGGCTGATGACCGTTGCAACGGAGCGGGACAAAATGGTGGCAAGTGCCGCACCAACCACGCCCAGTGAGGGGGCGCCGTAGTACCCGTTTATGAGGATCGGGTCAAGAACAATGTTGAGAAGAACCCCGAAGCCGTTCACGTACATGGGTATAAGGGGGCTTCCGAAAGCCCTGAAGACAGACATGAACATGAAGGAGAGGAATACGAAGGGGAGACCTAAGAAGATTATCTCCATATAACTTAATGAATAACTCTCAACGCTGCTTTCAAGGGACATCATCTTGAGGAGATAGGGTGTGATGAGTAGTCCAGATATGGAGAGAATCGTCGCCAGGATAAGTGCCATTGTTATAAGTTGGCCTGTTGCGTGGGAGGCCTTTTCGCTCTTTCCAGCACCGGTGTACTGAGAGACCAGGGATATTCCCGCCACTCCGAATCCGGCGCCTATGGAGATCATAACAAATATGAGCGGCCAGGATATCTGCATGGCGGCAACAGCGCTTTTGGCCTCCGTCCCTGTACTCCACCTTCCAAGCCAGAATGTATCAGCCATGTTGTAGGCTACCTGGAGTATCTGAAGGACCATTGTGGGCCATCCAAGTACGAAGATGACCTTTACAATGTCTCCACCTAAGATCTCCTTCTCGGGGACCTTCATTGATTGGCCTATAGGTCAGGATTATTTAACGTTTCCACTCTTTTGCAGTGCAGTTCGCGTTTATGTCAAAGTACACCACACTACACCAAAATATGTGAGATGTTTTGACGGTAACTTTTGACCCTTCGTCAAGGCTTTACCACACCTTCGGGAGAAATCACAGATTCTGGGAATGGGTTGAAAGAGACCTATATCTTGCCTTCCTTCTTCAGCAACTCCTCCGCCCACTCCCTCAGTTTGTATTTCTGTATCTTGCCTGACTGGGTCATGGGATATGAATCCACGAAAACCACGTATCGGGGTATCTTGTAGTTGGCTATCTTCCCCTTACAGAACTCAATGATCTCCTCCTCCGTGGCGGTCTCACCCTCCTTCAATTTTATAACGGCCATACCAACCTCCCCAAACTTCTTGTCAGGCACCCCTATAACCGCCACGTTCTCCACTTTAGGATGTGTGAAGAGAAACTCCTCTATCTCCCTTGGATAGACGTTGAAACCGCCGGTTATGTACATCTCCTTCTTCCTTCCCACAATCCTGACGTACCCCCTCTCATCCATCACCGCCAGATCCCCCGAGTAGAGCCATCCCTCCTCGTCTATCGTCTCAGCGGTCTCTTTGGGCTTCTTGAAGTACCCCTTCATAACGTTGTAACCTCTGCACGCCAGCTCTCCAACCTCCCCGGGGGGAAGGGGATTATGGTTGTCATCAACGATCCTGACCTCTATACCTGGAAGTGCTCTTCCAACCGTTTCAACGCGATCCTCAAGGCTGTCCTCAAACCTGGTCATGGTTATAACCGGAGAGGCCTCTGTCAGGCCGTAGGCAATGACCACGTTCATGCCCATCCTCTCCATGGTCCCCCTCATCACCTCAACTGGACATGGTGCTCCCGCCATCACCCCAGTCCTCAAGGAGGAGACGTCGTAGGGCTTCTTCTTGAGCACCTCAAGCCATTCAATAAACATCGTGGGGACGCCGTGCAGTATGCTCACCTTGTACTTTTCAACAAGTTCAAGAACCTTTTCCGCGTTGAAAACTGGAACCGGAACTATTGCACTGGCGGTTGACACCGCCGCGGTTATTCCTATCACACAGCCGAAACAGTGGAAGAAGGGGACAACGATAAGCATCACATCCTCCGGTGTCTGCTTCTGAACCTCTGCGATCTGCTCTGCGTTCTTGGTTATGTTGAGGTTTGTGAGCATGGCCCCCTTCGGCTCACCTGTGGTTCCAGATGTGTAAAGAATGAAGGTAACCTCGTCCTCCTTCAGGTTCTCCACTGCTTCCTTAAATGGAGCGTAATCCTCATAATCCTCTCCCAGAGAGACAACCTCATCAAAATTGTGAATCCTGCCCTGTTTAAGCTCCCTGCTCTCTCCAAGGCTCACCACCCTCTTTAATGTGGGCATTTTGTCCCACGTCTCCGCAAGTATCCCCTCGTAGTCTGTCTTCAGGAATTTGTCCACCATAACAAGTGTTGTGGCCTCGGAGTTGTTGATAATATACTCAAGCTCCTTCGCCCGATATCTGGTGTTCATTGGAACCACAACAGCCCCCATACGGGCGATCCCGAAGTACGCCACAACCCACTCAGGGTAGTTGGGCATCCAGAGGCCCACACGGTCCCCGGGTTTAACCCCAATCTTAAGCAGACCGGCGGCGAATCTTGAGGCAAGTTCATCCAGTTCTCTGTAAGAGATCCTTCTATCCTCAAAGAGAACTGCGTCCTTATCCGGATAGTTCCCAGCTGCCCACGTGAGAAAGGAACTTAAGGTGTATTTACGGTCCTTCCCAGCCATGTCGTTCACCTCTTTTTTTGCAGGCGGTAAATCACCTCTACTTTAATAAGGATTTCACTTCCAAGGGAGGCAAATGATACGTACAAATTTTTATTGGGATGTGCGTATTGGGGGGATACAGGTGAACTGCTTGAAGGCCAACGGATTCCTTTACATAATCTCCCTGACAATTCTGCTTTCCACTTGGACCCAGGTTGTGGGGACGGCGGGTGAAGGCGTGGATAATCTGAGGCGAGCCATAGGCGACGTCTCTGTGTCCGGCAGGTGGGAGTCCCTGACGATATCCCCCAACCTGACCTACCCCTATTATCACATAGATGGTGGGGAGGTTTATTACTCCC
>JAGHBW010000126.1 GCA_021160765.1 Thermoplasmata archaeon | reverse complement strand
TAACCCCCTTACAGTTTCAGCTTAGACCTTCTCCAGTGCCTCCTCTTTGGGTGAGATGTGAATTTCCTTGTTGTCTTCATCATCACCCATCCAGGCACCCTACGATTGGATTTCAGAGCCCTAAGAAGCCTCTTTTTCTTCGCGTATGGCTTATGGCTTGACACTTCTATCATCTCCTGATAATCCTTATATCTTTTTTCTTGGGCATCACCTTTCTCAATATGCCCTTTAGCTCCTCATCGGTAATCTGGTGTCCTATTTTTCCAATCTGAGCCAGATAAACGAGCTCATTCTCTATCTGCTCAGCGATATGAGGATAGGCGAGTTTTACAGTGGCCAATCTTTCCCTAGCTTTGGGTTCAAGGATCTGGGAAAGGATGGTGCGTTTTAGTGCTTCCCTCTCCGCCTCAACCTCCTCCCTTCTGGATGCTTCCTCCATCTGCCTTTGAAGCTCCAGGAGTTTCTGTTTCTTTATCCTTTCCAGCTCCTCATCCTCGCCCGTCACACCTCATCACCCTCAATACTTAAGCAGTTCTTTGTTCTCCTCCACAAGTTCTTTGTAAACCTCATATGCGGTGTTATCCAGAAACTTCTGGCCTTTGGGTGTTATCACCCGTCCCCTTCTCTCTATGGTCTTTATAAACCCTGCTTTTTCCAGGTCCTGAACAATTCTTCTAATAATAGCCCCCCCACCGGCCCTAGCATGATATGGCTTAGAACCTCTGTCCTTCTTACCTGAGTATTCCGCCCTAAGGCGAGCAACGCCAATAGGCCCATGAATGTACACCTTTCTGAGAACCGATGCCATACGATAATACCACCAATCTCTGTTCGTAGGGGCCTTCTCTTTATGAACTGCTGTCTTCACAAATTTGGCCCATTCGGGGGGTGGGGACACCTCCTCCATCTCTTTCAATCTAATCGCTGCCCTCTCCACGAGTTTCCCGGGGGGAACATCGTACACGTTTACCATGCTGTTTTCTCCTCCATGCACTCGGTTTTAACCCTGGATTATATCATCTGAGTGATGCGGAGGCCCATAGGCCCGTTCGGAATATAAAGTTTTCGTAGCGTAATCCCCAACCGTTTTTTACTTTAACTCAATTCTACTGTCTGTGGCCACGAAAACTCCCAAGAAAAGAGTAACCCCTTATGAGATGATGCTAGAACGGTGCCGCTTGCCACCTCATCTCAAAAAGCTTCTTCCCCAGCACTGGGAAAGATATGGGGATGTTCTAGTAATAAAACTACCGAAGGTGCTCCTTCCATACCGTACCAAGGTGGCAGAACTATACGCTGAAGTTCTAGGAGTGAAAACAGTTCTTAGGGACGCTGGGGGAATAACAGGAAGTCATAGGACACCAATGTTTGAGATAATCTACGGTGAAGAAAGAGAGGCATACCACAGGGAAAACAGAGTGATCTACAACTTTGACCCATTGAGGATCATGTTCTCCAGCGGGAATATTGATGAGAGAGAGTACATCGGAACGTTCTACTGCAGGGAGGGGGGAGAAACGAAGGTTTTGTGGGACCTCTTCTCCGGCATTGGGTACTTCGCTCTCCAGGCAGCTAGATGTGAGAAGGTAGGAAAGGTCGTAGCAGTAGAGATCAACCCCCTTTCTTATTATTATTTAATGAAAAATATAATTTACAACAGATTGGAAGGAAAGATTGTGCCTATCCTGGGTGACAATAGACAGGTTTTCTTGGAGAACAGCGCTGACTCGGTGATATCGGGCTACTTCATTGAGGAGGATCTCCCGCTATACTCCTCTATTATCTCAGACCTTTTCGGCCCTGAGGGAGGCACACTACACTTCCACTTCCTCTCCAAGAAGTATGAGATGGAAGAAAAGAGCTCAGCAATTATTAGGTCCCTTAGAAGATACCTCTCCAAAAAAGGACTAGAGGTGGGTGGATACAGGGTAAGGCGTGTGAAATCCTACGCCCCCCTTGTCTACCACTACGTCCTTGAGGTGGACGTCCTACCCAGAAAGCACACATAGAGTGAGATACTGGGCAGGCCAGGAATACAAATAAAAATTTATATACCTGTATCTTATATATTTCCCCTGTTCTTTTGCAGGGCATTTTGCGAGATTCCTATAGAGGTGAAAGCATATGAGCCTTTTGACAGGAGATATGAAAAGCTGGCGGTATAGTTTTATGACCCTTCTCATTGCGGGGCTCTTCTTTATTCCCATTGGGGCCATCCATAGCCTTGCTGTGGAGGGGAGTGCCAGGGAGGATAACGTTGCAGTTCCCCTTACCGCAGGTGTGCACCACCAGGGCACTAGGGGGGATCTAAGGCTGGTAAGCGGAGATATTGATTTGCAAACAGACCGATCTTTATATTCCGCTGTTGGCTCAATGAACAATCAATATTTTGGCTACGCTGTGGCTACAGGAGATGTGAATGGCGATGGAAAAGAGGATCTAGTTGTCGGGGAGAATCAATATTCTGGTGGAAAGGTTTACATATTCTACTCCACATCGTTCAACTACCTCCATACCCAGCGTCCATCAGACGAGGCTGACGTTGTAATCTCCTATAGAGGAACCTCCTACTCTTCATATTTCGGCAGTTCCATTGCAGTGGGAGATGCCAACGGGGATGGGTACGATGACATCCTCATTGGTGCGTATGGAGATGACGGCTACCGGGGAAGTGCCTATCTGTTCTTCGGAAATTCCTCATTAAATCACACGATAGGTTCCAACGAAGCCAACGTTACATTTAGCGGAATGGGGGATCCTTCTGTTCCTTCTGATGCTAACTATAAATACGTGTCAAGGTCAACCCAATTCGGAAGAAAAGTGGCCCTTAAGGACTTGAATGGGGATGGATTGGCTGATGCTATAATATCACAGCCATATTGGGCGTACTACTACTATTATTACTACAGTTATCCAAGAAGATATTACTATTACTGGACGTACTATGGCATGGTGTTCGTATTTTACGGCCGCACCACATATAATGACACCCAGCTGGATGCCAGCGATGGAGATGCTGACATTGAGATCACCGGTTGGGCTCCTGCAAGAATATACACCTCCTCTTGGGGCTCATACTATTACTACTATCACTATGTCTACTCCTATCTGGGTAGCGGGGGCCTGGATGTGATGGACATAAATGGTGATGGATACAATGACCTAGTAATAGGGTCAAGTATGTATGGGGAC
>JAGHBW010000068.1 GCA_021160765.1 Thermoplasmata archaeon | reverse complement strand
CCAAAAAGGCTTCCTCGGGCAGCTTTGAGGAGAGTTATTAAAAACATACTATTGGAAGTGGAGGGTATTGAAAACCTATACCCCGGGGGGGTGGAGGTTGTTGATGTACTGGTGGACCCCTTCCTAAGGGCAATAACAATGCTTCGCCACTCTAGCCTCACACCCGCAGATGTGGAAAGGCTGGCAGGGAGGTCAGCGGATAACCTCTCCCGCAGATTGATGGTTCTCTCCTCCGTTTACAGCAGGTATCTGGAGGCTCTGGCCTCCCTTGACGCAGTGGATGAAGTGGGATACCTTGTCGGGGCTGGGAGGAGGGCGCCGGAGGTTATGGACTCCATAGGGAAGGAGTTTCACCTTCTGGGTTTTTACGACCTCTCCCGTGCCCAGGCGCACCTTGTAAAGGGACTTCTTGACGGTGGTGGGAGGGTTTGGATTCGTTTAAGGGAGGGGTGGAGCCCATACTCAGAACCCCTCCGTTCGCAGTTTAAGAGGCTGGAGGAGGTGCTTGGGAGGCGCATTCCCCTCCCTCTTCCTGCAACTTCATCCCCTTCCTCCGTTCTTGAAATCCACTCTCACCCCACCACATTATCTGAGGTAAACTGGGCGTTGAGAACGGTGAGGAGGCTGCTGCGGGAGGGAGTCTCCCCCTCCAATATCGCTATAGCAGTAAGGGAGCTGGATAATTATCTCCCACAAATTCTCTTAAGGGCTCCTAGATACGGCGTTCCCCTGACAGTTGCCTCCCATGAGGGCCTGAAACTAAGTCAGGTTCCATCAGTTAAGCTTATTCTGGACATTGTTAAGGCAGCTGCACTGGACGGTCCAAGGGAGTACATGATTCCCATTATAGCGTCGCCCCTTATTAGGCGGTGGCTATCATTCAGTGGTATTGAAGAACTGGACATGGTGTTAAGGGAGAGGGGGTATGAGGAGGGTGTCGCGTTTCTAGAAGAGATTCTTAAGGAGGTTGAGGATTCAGAAGGCCTTCTCCGCCTGACGGACCTTCTCCGCACTCTCAGGAAGAAGAGAGAATTAAAGAAGCACCTTGAGGCTGTAATGGGGATAACAGAGGAGTTTTTCAAAGCATTGGAGGGATTGGATGAGGGGGGGGTGTGGGGTGGTGTTAACAGGGAAGCACTCTCCAGACTCTACGCTGAAATGTGGTCCCTATCCCATCTCTCACTGGGTTATGCCTCTGCATCTGAACTTCTGGACATACTTGAGGACGTGTCGGAGAGTGTGAGAGTTAGCCCATTCCCCGGGGGGCCGGAGGGTGTGGTGGTTGCCTCCTTCAGAGAGCTCCTCCCTCTGGGGAGAAAATATGTAATTGTTCTGGGTGTGGATCAGGAGTATGTACCACAGCCATTCCGCGGGATACCTTTGCTCTCCCCCGAAGAGGGCTCTTGGTTCAATAGAAGTATCGGTAGAGAGGTTTTCATAACGGGGGATAGCCATATTGAAGGGGAGAGATTCCTCCTGAATGGTGTTTTAAATTCAGCAGAGGGGGTTTATCTCTCCTATCGGTACATGGACTCCAAGGGAAGGGTTAACATCCCCTCACCATTTATCGCGCCTCTTCTTCTGAGAGTGGGGGAGGAGCGGTGGAGCGTGAAGGAGTCTCTTGTACCACCGATGGAGGTGGTGGAGGGGATGGATGAGGTTCTACTTCTGCTCTCAAAGGGAGTTATTAACCAATACAAGGAGATTCCGGATTCCTTGAAGAAGAGGTTTGAGGCGATTCTTGAGAGGAGCAGGGGGGAGAGGGAAAGGATAGAGGGAAAGGATCTCGGTCCTTTTGATGGAGTAGTTGAAGATGAGGAGATACTGAGCGATCTGAAGAAATGGGGAAGTGATGAGAAGCCATTCTCCTCGGTGTCATTGGAGGAATACGGAACATGCCCTATGCGCTTCTTTTTCAGATATGTCCTTAAGATAGAGCCGCTTCCTGAGGTGGAGGCGGAGCCTACCCCCTTAACCTTTGGAACGATAATTCACAGCGTTCTGGAAGAGATTTTCTCAGATTATGATAGACTTAAATCCATGAAAAAAGAGGAACTGGAGTCCCTTCTGGAACGTCTTGTTGATGAGAGGGTTGCTCGCTTTCGCCATACTACCTCCCACCATCTGAAAAAAAGGCTACTTGATGGAGAAAAAGGTCTTCTGGCATTTCTCACCTCTCATCTGACGGGACTTCTTGAGAGTGGAAGGGTTCCGGTGGGTACGGAGATGGAGTTTGAGGCCTTGAGTGAGAGAGCCCTAAAGCTCCCCGGGGGGGGAGTGGTCTCTGTTGTGGGAAGGGTTGATAGAGTGGACATGCTGGGAGAGGAGATCTTCGTTGTGGATTATAAGAGTGGAAGCAGCTATGGGTACAGGTTCCTAGACAGCAATCACCTTCAACTACCACTCTACCTAAACGTTCTTAAGGAGATCATGGGGAAAAGAGTTGGGGGTGGAGAGTACCTCTTCACAAATTATCCCTTCAGGGTGAAGGGCTCAAAGCAGGGAAGCCTTCACAGGGACCTCTCCCTCTCCCTCAAATACGTGGAAACCTATGTGAATCTCATACGCTCTGGGATATTCCCACCGATACCCGAGGACCCTCTTTCGTGGGCGGAGAAGGAGGTGATACTTCTAACAACCTCTCAGGAGCGATGCAGGTATTGTCCCTATAAAGATGCGTGTCGGATATCCTCCTCTGTGGGGAGGCTTGTTAGAAATCCAGCGATTGGGGGTGGTAGCGGTGGATGAGGTAATGCCTCTAAAGCTGGATGAGGACCAGATGAGGGCACTTCAGGAGGAGGGCAAAGTAATTCTCAAGGCATCAGCAGGCTCAGGAAAGACCACAACAATAGTAGGTCTTTACCTCCACCTTCTCATGAAAGGCCATAAGACCTCCGAGATTGTTGCAATAACCTTCACGGAGAAGGCTGCGGCGGAACTAAGGGAGAGGATATACAGAGCGGTAGAGCAGTTGGAGGGCCTTCAGGGTAGGGAGGAGGTGATGATATCCCTCCCGCACGCGCCGATAGGAACTATACATTCCTTTTGCGCCAGGACACTGAGGGAGTACCCGCTAGAAGCTTCAGTTCAACCGGACTTCAGAGTGATGGAAGAGGTTGAGAGTCAGCAGGTCTTGAGAGAGGCTGTGAGGGCTTACCTGGACAGAATGAATATACTTTCCATGAGGGGGGAGGGTGGTGAAGAGGTAGAAGCCTTCAGGAAGGCGATGGCCGCTATGGGTCACTCCATGGTAGAGGTCCGAAGAAGGCTCAGGATGATGGTAAGTTTGGGGAGGACCTTT